>JAGGZA010000088.1 GCA_021162265.1 Candidatus Aerophobota bacterium
ACCCAGAGGACCCTGTACCACCAGGGTACTTTTTCCATCGTTCTCTCTTCTTGCTTAAATCATAATTCTTGACTTTACTATGCCTAAAAGTTTTTCCAGGGTCTGGGTAATATCAAGATCGGTGTTATCAACCAAGAGGGCATCGGGAGCTTTTCTTAATGGAGCAATTTCCCTTTCACTGTCAATTTTGTCTCTTAGATGGAGTTCCTCCCTTATCTCTTCTATCTTACAGGAGATTCCTTTTTCCTGCAGTTCTTTCCACCTTCTTTTTGCTCTTTCTTCAAGAGAAGCTACAAGAAATATCTTAACATCTGCCTGGGGAAAAACCACAGTTCCAATATCCCTCCCTTCAGCTACCACTGACTTATTGCGAGCTATATTTCTCTGAAGCTTAACCATAGCTTTTCTTACTCCCGGTACCCTGGAAACAATCGATACCCACCTGTTTATCTGAGGAGTACGGATTAAAGAAGATACCTCTTTATCATCTACATAAACATCTATCCCGGGATAACTTTCTCGTGATGAAATATCAATCCGGATATTCTCAGCCATTTGAGAAAGAGACTTCTCATCATCCAGGTCAATACCGGTATTTAAAGCTTTCCAGGTTAATGCCCTGTACATTGCCCCTGTATCCATATAGGTAAACCCCAGCTTCCTCGCTAAAAGATATGCCACTGTACTCTTACCTGAAGCCGCAGGACCATCAATAGCCACAACAAAACTCTTTTTACCTGAGAGCTTCCTGGAACTCCCGGATGAAGATCTCATTTTCCTCCTGAGTACCAATAGTTAATCTTATATGATGGGGAAGATTGTAAGCTTCCATCCCTCTCACAATAATACCTTTTTTAAGAAGAGTGTTGATAACACTCTCTGTTTTTCCCCCAACTTTTATAAGGATAAAATTAGCTTGAGTGGGAACAAATTCTATCCCCATTTCCTCCAATTTTGCATAAAGGAACTTTTTCCCCTCCTGGATTAATCTTTTGCTTTTGACAAGGTGTGCTCTATCCTTCAGACCTGCTCGAGCTGCCACCTGGGCAAGTGAGTTCACATTAAAAGGAGGGCGAACCCTGTTAAGCAAAGATACAATCCCCTTTCTTGCAATACCATAACCAATCCTTAATCCTGCAAGACCGTAAATTTTAGAAAAGGTACGCAAAACAATGATATTTTTACCTTCCTTTACCCAGGATACAGTATCCGGATAATCAGGAGAATCTACATACTCATAGTATGCCTCATCACATACTAAAAGAACATCAGGAGGGATGGTTTGAACCAGCTCTTTAAGCTCTCTTTCTGTAACAATAGTCCCGGTGGGATTGTTAGGGTTGCTTATGAAGATAAGTTTGGTCCTGGAAGTTATAGCTTCTCTCATAGCTGATACATCTAACCTGGACTCTTTAAGAGGGACGCACACAACTTTTCCCTGAGAGAGCTGGGTATCTATCTTGTACATTAAAAAGGAAGGGTCTCCCATTATTGCCTCATCACCTTTTTGAATAAAAACTCGTGTCAGCATAGACACAATTTCATCAGAACCATTTCCCACAATTATATTGCCAGGGTCAACCCCTGTGTGTTCGGCTAAATCTTTTTTTAAATAATAACATCCTCCATCAGGATAAAAATGAATCTTTGATGCATACTGATAAATAGCCTGGATGGCTTTTGGAGCAGGACCAAGAGAATTCTCATTTGATGCCAATTTTATAACTCTGGATATTCCAAGCTCTCTTTTTACTTCCTCAATTGGCTTACCGGGAATATAGGGCTTGACTTTTAAAATCTCTGGAGGAACTATCCTGGACAAAAAATCTAAACTTTCTTCTTTTTCTTCCATACTATCCTACTCCTGAGGTACCTTGAATTGCAAAGATCCCCCCTCTGACGCAGAGCCTGCTAACATACCGTATCGAGCAAGATATCCTTCCTTCACCTTTGGGGAAGGTTTTTTCCATTCTCTCCTCCTTTGCTCAAGCTCATCAGAGGAAAGCTCAAGTTCTATTTTCCTTGCCGGGATATCTATATAGATAGTATCTCCATCCCTGATTAAGGCAATAGGACCACCAGATGCTGCCTCAGGACATATGTGCCCGATACAGGGACCTCTTGTTCCTCCTGAAAAACGTCCATCCGTAATAAGAGCCACTGAATCAGAAAGACCCATCCCTACCACAGTTGCCGTAGGTGAAAGCATCTCTCTCATTCCAGGACCCCCTCTTGGTCCCTCATATCTTATAACAATCACATCACCCTTTTCTATCTCCCCATTGTAAAGAGCCTCTACTGCTTCCTCTTCCCTGTCAAAAACTCTTGCCCTACCTCTAAATCTCTTCATCGGGTCAGCTACAGCAGACTGCTTTACTATAGCTCCCTCTGGAGCCAGAGAACCGTAAAGCACAGCAAGTCCTCCTTCTCTTGTATAAGGATTATCCAGAGGTCTTATAACATCCTTATTATGAACAACTCCTTTTCGAGCAATTTCCAGAATAGAATTTCCAGATACTGTGAGAGAATCAGACAAAAAATCTCTCATGACACTTAAAACTGCCGGTATACCTCCTGCCCACTCCAGGTCCTCCATAAAGTAATCACCACCTGGTCTCAAACTAACAATTTGAGGTATCTTTCTGCCTATTTCATCAAAATCCTTTAAAGAAAGATCAACTTTAGCTTCTCGAGCAATTGCCAGAAGGTGCAGAACAGTATTAGTAGAACCTCCCATAGCCATATCTACTTTAACAGCATTTTCAAAGGCCTGTCTTGTCAATATATCGCGAGGACATATATTTTGTCTTACAAGCTCCATAACTCTCATTCCTGACTCATAGGCTATTCTTCTCTTCTTGCTCGAGACAGCCAAACCAGAACCACATCCAGGTAAGCTCATTCCCATAACCTCGGTAAGACAGGCCATAGTATTGGCAGTATAAAGACCCTGGCATGAACCAGGACCAGGACAGGCTTCTATTTCCAGGGCGTAAAGTTTCTCCCGATCTATCTCCCCCTTCTTAAATCTTCCCACTGCTTCGAAGGTATCTCTAACAAGGGAAAGTCTATCATTATTGTACCTTCCTGAAAGCATGGGACCTGTAGTAACCACTACTGCTGGAATATTTAAACGAGCAGCAGCCATTAACATTCCAGGAGTTATTTTGTCGCAATTAGTTAAAAGTACAAGACCATCAAAACAATGAGCATTGGCAACTGACTCAATTGAATCAGCTATAATCTCCCTCAGAGGAAGAGAGTATCTCATCCCTGGATGTCCCATAGCTATACCATCACATATAGAGGGAATACCAAAAACAAAAGGATAGCCTCCACCTGCTTCTACACCTCTTTCAACAAATCTTTCCATATCTCTCATATTAATATGACCGGGAACAATATCACTGAAACTGGAGGCTATTCCAATAAATGGTTTTTCAATAGCCTTCGGAGAGATACCTGTAGCGTACAGAAGAGATCTATGAGGAGCTCTCTCAACTCCCTTTTTTACAGTATCACTTCTCATTTCTCTTGCTCCTTTCTTCTGGTATTTTAATAAAGCCTGCTAACTAAAAGTGAATAATAACAAAGTATTTTTGACATCTTGTTTACCTACCGTACCAACTTAATATTAGGAAGGTATTTTCTCAGGACAGGCTTTATAATTCTGGTGGAGGCAGGGGGAGTCGAACCCCCGACCTCGTCCACGCCAAGGACGCGCTCTCCCAACTGAGCTATGCCCCCCTTCCTTATCAGGAAAAAACGCCTATTTTTCTCCTCTTTGCATCAGCCCAGAGTCTCTCAAGCTGGTAATAATCACGAGCCTCTGGAGAAAAAATATGTACAACTACATCACCAAAGTCAAGTAAAATCCACCTTTCATTTAGATAATCCCCTGTATTCAAAAGAGCAACACCCTTCTCGCCTAATTTTTCCTCCATTTCTTTAGCTATCGTTCTCATATGAACAAAAGACTCTCCATTACATATAAGAAAGTAATCACATACTACAGAAATACCTCTTACATCCAGCAAAACAATTTCTTGAGCTTTTTTATCTTCGGCTATCCTGCTAACTTCTAAGGCAAGCCTTTGAGACGTCAAATTCCCTTTCAACCTCCAGATGTTTTATTATACAATAACTCCATTCAAGGTCAAGAAAAACCTGTTCTACTTTATTTACCTTTTCTGATCAAAAAAATAAAAATTAACCACGCTGATAAAGCCTATTTTTATAAATGTACTTTTCTACCACCTCAGGAACAAGATATTTAATAGTCTTGCCTTCTCTAATTCTCTTCCTTATCTCTGTGGATGAAATAGCAAGTGCTGGAATTTCTATCAAATAGGTAGACTTTCTAAATCTGGGATCAATTTTCTTCCAGTCTAATTTATATCCAGGTCTTGAGGCAGCAATGAATTTTGCAAGCCTTGGTAAATCCTCTGTCTTATGCCAGGTGGAAATCTCTGCTATCGCATCAGCGCCGGTAATAAAGTACATCTCTGCTTTTTCTCCATAAATCTTCTTTAACTCCATTAAAGTATCCCTGGTATAAGAATCCCCTTCCCTTTCTATTTCAATAGCAGATGCTGAAAAATAGTCATTGCTGGCTATTGCTAAAACAGTCATCATCCATCTGTGTTCAGGTGGAGCTATCTCATCATCATTATCTCCCTTGTGAGGAGGCTT
Source organism: Candidatus Aerophobota bacterium (assembly GCA_021162265.1). GTDB lineage: Bacteria > Aerophobota > Aerophobia > Aerophobales > B3-G15 > CBFDTW01. The sequence goes on from JAGGZA010000088.1 coordinate 4,693, forward strand.
ACCTGACGGGACAAAAAGAACCTCCTCTAATTTAAACTCATCTCTTATTATCTCTGCCGCCACCAGATGTCCGTGATGGATGGGATTAAAAGTTCCCCCCATTATACCTAATCTGTAAGGATTACTCTTCACTTTGCATATTCCACTGCTCTTAATTCTCTAATTACCGTTACCTTAATCTGACCAGGGTAACTTAACTCCTTCTCAACCTTGCTTGCAATCTCTCTGCATAAAGCAACTGCTTCCTCATCGCTTATTTTATTTGGATGAACCATAATCCTTACTTCTCTGCCTGCCTGAACAGCATAAGCCTTCTCAACTCCAGTAAAAGAGGTAGCAATTTTCTCCAGAGACTCTATCCTCTTTAAATAAGCCTCCAGAACTTCCTTCCTTGCTCCTGGTCTTGAAGCTGAAATAGCGTCAGCAGCCTGGATAAGAACAGCCAGGATGGTTTCTGCTGGTTTTTCCTCATGATGTGCAGCAATAGCATGAACAACTTCAGGGTTTTCACCATAACGTTTGGCAAGATTAGCCCCTATCAAGGCATGAGGTCCTTCCATCTCCTGATCCACTGCCTTCCCGATATCGTGCAACAAGCCTGCTCTTTTAGCCATATTGCTATTTATACCTATTTCCGCTGCCATAATCCCGGCTATATAAGCTACCTCCTTTGAATGCTGAAGAACATTCTGACCATAACTTGTGCGGAATTTAAGTTTCCCCAGAAGTTTAATAAGCTCTGGAGAAATGTCAGAAATTCCAACATCAAAAACTGCCTTCTCTCCTTCTTCCTTAACCAATTCCTCCACTTCTTTCTTTGCTTTTTCCACAACCTCCTCAATACGAGCAGGATGAATTCTCGTATCAGCTATAAGCCTCTGAAGAGAAATTTCGGCTACTTTTCTGCGTAAAGGATCAAAGCAGGATATAGCCACTGCCTCCGGAGTATCGTCCACTATTAAATCTACTCCGGTTAACGCCTCAAAAGTTCTTATATTCCTTCCCTCTCTCCCTATAACCCTTCCTTTCATCTCCTCGCTTGGCAGAGGGATAATGGAAACTGTCGAATCAGCTACCTGATCTACAGAGCAACGTTGAATTGCAGTAGCAATTATCATTCTGGCACGTTTGTTAGCTATCTCCTTTGCTTCCCTTTCCGTCTCCTGAATTATCTTAAGCGCTTCTTCTTTTGCTTCCTTTTTAATGTTCTCAAGGAGTATCTTTTTTGCCTCCTGGGAGGATAACCCTGCTACCTCTTCCAACTTTATTCTGTATTCTTCTATTAGTTTATCTAAGTTTTTCTTTTGTTCCTGGAGTTTTTGCCTCTCATCAGCAAGTTCTTTTGTCCTCTTTTCCAGCTCCTGGAAGCGAAGATCAAGGTTTTCTTCTCTTTCAATTAATCTCTTTGAAAGTCTGGTTAATTCTTCTCTTTTCTCGCTACTTTCTTTCTCAAAAGCAACCCTGATTCTGTGCAGCTCTTCTTTTTTCTCCAGCTCAATTTCTCTTCTTCTATTTTTTATCTCCTCCTCTACCTCGGAAAGTTTCTCTTGAGCTTGTCGGAGAAAAGATTTTGCCTTTGCTCTATTCCAAAGGGTACTTGCTAACCACCCTATTCCTAAACCCACGACGATATATATTATAATTATCGGTGTAACCACAATTCACCCCCTCTTGATTTCAAAGATCAACTGCTATTCCATATTCCAAATTATAATTTTTAAAGCTTTTTGTCAAGGCAAAAATTTGCCTGAAAGGATAGGGTTCCGTGGAATTTTTTATCCTGCTTCTCCTTTCGTAAAATTTTTAAATTACTTCAAAAATAAGTTTAAAATAACGATTTTAAGCATAAGATTTGACAATTTTTCCCTGATTTGATAGGATATACAGAAATTTCGAGAAAATATTCACAAAATTTTAAGAGATTGAACTTATGGATGAAGAAAAAATAAAAAAAGCAGTGAGACTTTTTTTAGAGGGAATAGGAGAAAATCCCGAAAGGGAGGGAATTAAGGACACTCCTTTAAGAGTAGCCAGGATGTGTAAGGAAATTTTTGGAGGAAACAAAGAAAAGGCAAAATTAGCTCTCACCACCTTAAAAGAAGAAAAACACGACGAAATAATCCTCTTAAAAGATATCCCCCTTTACTCTCTCTGTGAACACCACCTCCTTCCTTTCTTGGGTAAAGCACATATTGCCTATATTCCCAGAGGAGGAAGGGTAACAGGTTTAAGCAAACTTGCCCGTGTAGTTGATATCCTCTCTAAAAAGATTCAGGTTCAGGAAAGGTTAACCACTCAGATAGCTGACGTAATTAATGAAGTTCTCCAGCCCAGGGGAGTAATGGTAATAATTGAAGCAGAGCATCTGTGTATGTCTATGAGAGGAATAAAAAAACCAGGGGCAACTACCGTTACATCAGTTGTCAGGGGTATTTTCCGGGAAAACCCCGCAACCAGGGCAGAAGCAATGAGCTTAATTCAAAGTGCCAGAAAACCCTAAAAACAAGGAGGTTTAATAATGCCGGTAAAGAAAAGATATCCTGTGCCAAGCGATCTGGAAATTGCTCAGGAAGCTGAGCTAAGACCAATAACCGAGGTAGCCAGGGATGCAGGAATCCTAGAGGAAGAAATTGAACAGTATGGGAAATATATAGCAAAGATTGATTATAACAAAGTTCTCAAAAGACTGAAAGAAAAACCCAATGGTAAACTTATCACTGTTACAGCTATTACTCCCACACCTTTAGGAGAGGGAAAGACAGTAACTGCTTTTGGTCTGGGACAGGGGCTTTACAAGTTGATGAAGCAAAGAGGTAAAAAAGTAATTAATACCTTTCGTGAACCTTCTAAAGGACCAACATTTGGTATAAAGGGGGGAGCAACCGGAGGAGGTTACTCTCAGGCTCTACCAATGGAGAACATAAATCTCCATTTTACCGGCGACATTCATGCTGTTGAGACAGCTCAAAATCTCTGTGCTGCAGCTATAGACTCCAGTATCCTTCATAAAAATAAGCTCAACATTGATCCATTAAATATCACCTGGACATATTGCCAGGATTTGAATTCTCGTGCTTTAAGAGAGGTTATTATAGGATTGGGCGGGAGAAAGAACGGATATCCTCGCACTGCAGGATTTGATATAACTGTAGCTACCGAAACAGCGGCTATTTTAGCTCTTACAACTGGCTTAAAAGACCTCAGAGAAAGGCTGGGGAGGGCAGTTATCGGTTATACTTACGATAACAAACCTGTTACCTGTGAAGATCTCAAGGTTGCAGGGGCAATGGCTGTCCTTCTTAAAGACGCTTTAAAACCAAATCTTGTTCAATCCACTGAAGGACATCCAATGATATGTCACGGGTTTCCCTTTGCCAATGTAGCTCATGGGAATAACTCTGTTATGGCTAACATGGTAGCCTTGAAATTAGCCGACTATGTTGTAACAGAAAGTGGCTTTGGGGCTGATTGCGGCTTTGTTAAACTAATCGATGTAGCCTGCAGGCAAAGTGGATTAAAAGTAGATTGCGCTGTCATCGTGGCATCAATTAGAGCTTTAAAGGAACATGGTGGTGCTTTTCATCTTCGCCCCGGGATGCCCTTATCCAAGGTTAAAGAGGCAATTGAAACAGAAAATCTCCCTGCAGTAGAGAAAGGATGTGAGAATTTAGCCCGTAATATTCAAATTGTAAAGATGTATGGCTTACCAGCAGTGGTAGCTATCAACAGATTCACCTCTGATACCGACAGGGAAATAGAACTTGTAAGGAGAAAAGCCCTGGAAGCTGGAGCTGATGGGGTGGCTATTTCCGAAGCCTGGGCAAAAGGAGGAGACGGTACACTGGAACTTGCCAATGAGGTAATAAAGGCAATAGAAAAGCCTCATGAAATGAAGTTTCTATTCCCGGATGACATATCTATCAAGGAAAAAATAGAAACCATCGCTACTAAAGTATACCTCGCAGATGGAGTAGAGTACTCCCCTGAAGCTGACAGAAGAATAAAACTATACACAAGCCTCGGGTTTGACAGGATGACCATAAATGTAGCAAAAACTCACCTCTCTCTTTCTCACGACCCCAACTGGAAAGGTGTTCCTCGTAAGTATAAACTGCCTGTAAGAGATATAAGAGCATCTGTTGGAGCTGGATTTCTGTATCCTATCTGCGGGGCAATGCAAACTATGCCCGGTCTTCCTTCAAGACCCGCCTTTGTCGATGTAGATATTGATCCTGAAACAGGAAAGACAAAGGGACTATTTTAGGAGGTGAAAGATGTCTGCCAAAATAATAGATGGAGTGAAAATTGCAAATGGAATAAAAGAAAAATTAAAAGTAGAAATTGAAAATTTAAAGAAAAAAGGTAATCCTCCATCTCTTTCTGCTATCCAGGTAGGAGAAAATCCTGGCTCCAAGGTTTACATTGGTGCTCAAAGAAAATCCTGTGAAAAAATGGGAATTGAGTATAACCTGCATCAATTTGATGAAAGTGTAACTCAAAAGGAAATTGCTGATTTTATTAACGAGCTAAACAATAATCCCAGAGTTACTGGAATAATCCTTCAAATGCCTCTTCCTGAACACATTAATGCCCGTGAATTACAACACCTCATTGATCCCCGGAAGGATGCAGAGGGAGTCTCGCCAACAAATATGGGAATGGTGGTCTATGGTAAACCCACTCTTGGTCCCTGCACAGCCATGGCAATTATGGAACTCATTAAATCAACAGGAGTTGAACTTTACGGGAAAGAAGCAGTTATGGTGGGTCACAGCGATATTGTGGGAAAACCAACAGCTCTTTTCCTCCTTGATAAATTTGTCACAACTTCAGTATGTCACATTGCTACAGGGGAAAGGGGAACACTTCCTGACTATGTAAAAAGAGCAGAAATATTAATTGTAGCTGTGGGAAAAGCTAATTTAATAAAGGGTGAATGGATAAAGGAAGGAGCTATTGTCATTGATGTGGGAATTAATCGAGTGAAAGGAAAGATAGTTGGAGATGTAGAGTTTGATGTTGCCAGGGAAAGAGCCTCCTATATCACGCCTGTGCCTGGAGGTGTTGGTCCGGTAACAACGGCAATGCTCCTTAGAAATACAATAGAAGCAGCAAAACTTCAAATTGTTTAATGTTTTAATGTCAGGATTTAGAATTTTTAAAGAGTTAAGAAGGAGGACTCAAAAGTTTTCAAGGGAAAAGAGAGTATACTTATCACCACTTTCTCGATAGCAATATCTGCCTTTTCTTTTCCGCTTTTTATGGATAATTCTACATCTAACATCTTTTGCTGAGCAAAAAGAAGCTGAGGAAGTGTGAATTTCTTGCTTGCATTGATGTATTCGCTGGCTTTTTCCAGAAAGAAACCCGTATACTTTCTTCTTGTCTTAAATATATAACTGCAGGCTTCAAGAGGGGTTAATTCTTTCCTGGATAATTTTAAAAGGAGGAGAATTCTTACTTCTCTTGCCAGCATGGAACTAACCATTAAAGGTTCCTCTCCTCTGGAAAGCATCCTTTCCAGTATATAAAGCGTTCTGGATAGTTTCTTTTCTTTAAAAGCTTTAAGAAAATCAAAAATACTTTCCCGGGATTTTTCTCCTGTAAGTTTGGCAATATCTGACTCTTCAATAAATTTATGAGGATGAACAAAGGAAAGGAGTTTATCTATCTCCCCTTGCAGAAGAAAAAGGTCTTTACCTGTCCTTCTATATAATTCAAAAGCAGCCTCATCACCTATATCCTTTCCTCCTTCTCTCACCTTCTCCTTTATCCACTCAACTATCTGCACTTCACTTAAAGGGTAAAAAGATACTATCTTATCATTTTTTTTAAAAAAGCTATAAAGATTGCTCTGCTTGTTAAAATTATTTCCTGTAAGCACCATACAGGTGGAGTCCACAGGTTTTTTCAGGTAATTCATAACCTGTCTTTCATCATTGCCGGTTAGCTTTTCTGCTTCCTCCACAACTAAAAGCTGCCATTTACTATTAAAAGGAAGCTGACAGGCTGATTCCAGAATTTCTCTTCCCTTATGATAGCTTGCATTTAAAACCCGATAGTTAAAATCCTCATTCCCGGAAATAAGTTTCTCTTTCAACTTACATAAGACCTCTTTTTTCAGATACTCCTCTTCTCCTTCAAAAAGATAAAAGGAACTTATGTTTTCTCTTCTTATCCGGGATAGAAAGCTTTTGTAAGTCATTTTAAAAAGAAATTATACCCTATTATTTTGTAAATTAGTCTGGCAACCAGGAAATCTGGAGCAACAATTCCTGGAAGAGGGGAAAGTTCCACTATATCCACTCCCACTATCCTCTTGCACTCTGCAACATACCTGACAATTTCCAGAATCTTATACCAATCAAGCCCTCCAGGTTCCGGGCACCCAACCGAAGGTACAATGGAAGGGTCCATCACATCAACATCAATAGTAAGATAAACGGTATCAGAAAGTTTTTCCCTTATCAATTCTTTCCATCTATCATATTTTAAAACTTCAATTGCACTTTGATAAGGAATAGCATTTTCTTTTATGTACCGGGCTTCCTCCCTGGATAGACTCCTTACCCCCAGCTGCACAAAACAGGAAACATACTCCTGTACTCTTCTCATCACACAGGCATGATTATAAAAAGAACCTTCATAGGTATTTCTAAGGTCAGCATGAGCATCCAGTTGAAGGACAGAAAGAGAAGAATAACTTTCGCTGAAAGCTTTCACTATACCTGAGGTGATAGTATGTTCACCTCCTATAAAAATATAAAACTCTCCTGGATTAATGATTTCCTTCACATACCTGTAAATTTTCTTACATGATTCTCCGGGACTGGAAGACGAGCACATAAGAGGAGGAAAAGTACTAATTCCAACCTCACAGGGCTGCACGGATAATTCCTCATCCCATAACTCAAGATTCTGCGATGCCTGGATAATCGCCAGAGGTGCTTCTTTTGTTCCTTTTCTGTAGGTTACAGTGGCTTCATACGGTACAGGAATAATTTTCACCTTTGACCTTTCCGGGTCAGCAAGGTGAGAAGGAAGACCGGCAAAATTTAAAATATAAAAGTTATCTGACATATATCTCAATTTGCAAATTGAATATTCTCCCCCATATTAAACTGAGGAACAAATGGCCTTCTCAACCCTCCTTTCAATGCAACAGCAAGACCTTCAACCAGTAAGGGAAGGACAATTGTTGCATCACAGTAAAGGGAAACTTTTTTAGCATCAGGTGCTATCTTACCCCAGGATTGAGCTTCCTCCAGGGTGCAACCACTAAGCCCACCCCAGTGAGGGGGATCTGTAATTATCTGGATAGCATAATGATGACCTTCTCTTTCCTCACCCATAATAGATAGGGTAACCTGAGTTTGCTGAATGAAATTTTTTGGTGTTCCTCCACCTATGTAAATAACCCCTGTTTTTTCCATCTTTCCAGCAAGATAAGTGGTTTCATAAACATCTCTTACCAGATCAAAATTCAAAAAAACCTTACCCCAGGCAAGAGCAATTCCAATAGAAGAGTCCCCTATAGCAGGACAGTACACAGGAATTTTCTTCTTATATGCAGAGGTAAGTATCCCTTCCTCGCTCCCTCTCCTGGTAAGATACTCCCCAAGCAAATATATAAACTCCCTCGTCGTGTAAGAGCGCTTTTTATCAAGACTCTCTGCAAACTCCTTAATAAAATGGTCAGCCTTTCGGAAATCCTCCTCCGGAGCAAGAGTGTCATAAATCCTATCCATCCCATTTTCTTTTAACCTTACATCATCCATGTAAGGGCTTGTCTTGTAGTGCTTTTTGCCAAGACTTTCATAAAAATCATGAAAGAGGTTTGCCCCGGTACAGACAAGACAATCAACCAATCTATTATTTATAAGATAGGATATTATCTTTCTCATCCCGGCAGGAACCATAGCTCCTGCTAACCCAAGGAAGATAAAAGTTTTATCTCTCAGCATCTCTTTCCATATCTTAAAAGAAAGTCCCAGATTTCTTGCCTGAAAAGAAAGATCCTCCATATCTCTCAGAATAGTCTCTATATTCCCCTCACCTCTTATCACAAATGGCTTCACTGGATAATTTTTAAATTCCATTTTTTACTCCACAAAAACTGCTGCTGCTATCACAGTTGTCCAGAGACCCCTTCTATCTCCCAGTGCTGACTGGGTAATATTAGTCGTCCTGACTATTTCTCCGCTTATTCTCCATATTTCCTTTTTTTCATCGTAACTTGAATCCGGGTCAAATTCCACGCCCAGGATAGTAGCAAGCATAGAAGCTGCAAGGTCTTCTGCATAATCTCCAGCTTTTTTCTCAGATTCACCAAAACTATGGTGTTCCGATAAATAACCATATTGGTCTTTTTTGCGAGGGATGGCAAGTCCTATGGAAGCAGCTACTAACCTATGAGGTTCGTTGGTAGCATTTTCTGCTAAAACGCAGTAAACTATCTGTCCTGCAGTTAGAAGTTTTTTACCCTCATTTCTGGATATAATCTTACACCCAGGAGGATAAATACTGGAAACTCTCACTATATTGTACTCAGCCAGACCAGCATTCCTCAAGGCATCCTCGAAGGAGGCGAGCTTCTCCCTGTGCTTCCCTACTCCCTTGGTTAAAAAGAGCTTCTTTGGATGTTTCATCTTATCCCTCATACAAAAGTTTAATTAAATTTTCTGGCATATTATAGTTAAACAGCTAAACTTGTCAAAGTTATAAAGTTAAATTTTCTCCTGTTTTTAAAAATCTTCCCTGACTCCAACTTCATTAAAAGTGTGTTTCTCTTCTCATTTTATCACGATAAACTATAATTATTAATTAAATAATAAAATCGGGCAGACTTAGGAGGTGTAACGATGAAGATAAAAATGATGAGTCGCTGGAATACATCCTGTGGCGTTTCAACTCATGCAGAACTTGTAGGGAGAGCATGGGTTGAAATGGGACATAAATTAAAGGTACTTGCTCCACTGGAAAGTAATTTATCTCACACCAGAAAAGATGAACCTTATGTTATCCGATGCTATAGACTTGGGGAAGGATGGAGAGGTAAAAGCAATCCCTATTTTGACACCGGCCCTTTTCTTGAGGATGATTTTGACATCTTTGTAGTACAAAACCTTGAAATGATGCCAATGCAACAGCTTCTGGAGATTTATCCACTCATAAAAAGAAAAGCAAAAACTGTGCTGGTAGTCCACGAAGGTAATCCTCCTGAGAACCCTTATTTTTATAAATTTAACTGGGATGCTATTGTTTGTTTTGATGAAAGGTATAAAAGTTTCTTAAAAG
>JAGGZA010000060.1 GCA_021162265.1 Candidatus Aerophobota bacterium
CTCTTTCCCGGAGGAACAATGGTTAAACCTATTACCTTTAATGTAGGTTTCGTCTTTTTTATTTATGAGGCCAATTATATATGAATAGCTCTATCCTGTACACCCAGTGCTGCTTCCCTTATAGCTTCGCTTAGCGTAGGGTGAGGATGAATGGTGTCTATTATTTCTCTAACAGTGCTTTCCTGATTGATAGCCAGCGTTCCCTCTAAAATGAGGTCAGTAGCCTGTGGTCCAAGAATATGCATTCCAAGAATCTCCTCTGTATCAGAATCGCATACTATCTTAACCAGACCCTCTCTTTCCCCAAAAATTATAGCTTTTCCATTAGCCGAAAAGGGATATCTTCCGATTTTTATATTATGTCCTTCCTCTTTGGCTTTTTTCTCGGTTAATCCTACTGCAGCTACTTCCGGGGTTGAGCATATAAATCTGGGGATTGCTCTATAATTTATCCGGGAGTCTTCTCCCATAGCATTTTCGGCTGCAACTTCTCCCTCCATATAAGCCACATGAGCAAGCAGATACCCACCAATTATATCTCCTGCAGCATAAATTCCCGGAGAGGTGGTTTGCATCCGGGAATCAACCTTTATCCACCCTCTTTCATCTGTCCTGACACCAGCTTTATCAAGATGCAATTCCTTTGAATTAGGTCTTCTCCCTATTGAAACAAGTACCCTGTCAAATAATACTTTCTCCTTCCCCTGAGGGGTTTTTATCTCTCCTGTGTATTTTTCCCCCTCTTTTTTTGCTGAGATTAAGGTAGATTCAGTAAAGATGGTGATTCCCTTTTTTTCCATAATTTTTCTTAAACTTTCAGAGATTTCTTCATCCTCTCCTGGAAGGATATGGGAAAGCATCTCTATTAATACGACCTTGCTCCCCAGGCTATTGTAGATATTGGCAAATTCCACTCCAATTGCTCCCGCTCCGATAATTAAAAAATTTTCAGGGATATTTTCTATTTCAAGTGCCTGAGTACTGCTGAGCATTGCCTTTTCATCTATTCCGTTAATGGAAAGAGAAGCAGGAAAGGACCCTGCAGCAATTATTGTATTTCTTGTTTTTATCCTTTCCTCTTTTTCTCCTCTTACTTCAATTGTTGAGGAGTTCAGGAATCTGGCCTCTCCCTTTATCCATTGAATTTTGTTTTTCTTCAAAAGGTAATCAACTCCTCCAACGAGTCTATTTACCACGCGTTTTTTTCTTGTCATTAATTGAGGAAGATTTATATTTGGCGTTTCTACCTCTATTCCAAATTCTCTTGCATTTTTAATGAAAGAAAGAATTTCGCAGCTTCTTGCCAGAGTCTTTGTAGGAATACATCCTATATTCAGACATACTCCTCCCAATCTTTCTTTTTCTACGAGTATTACCTTACCTCCAAGTTGTGCTGCCCTAATTGCAGCTACATAACCTGCTGGTCCTCCCCCAATTACTGTCACATCAGTTTGATAGGTACTCATTTGTTCCCTCCTCTTAATCTGGTAATTTCCATTTCCCGGAGTTCCCTTTCATTAAAACCAAAATAATGACCTATTTCATGTAAAGTAGTTTTAATCACAAGTTCTCGCATCCCTTCTTCTGATGCACATAATTTTTCTATTTGCTGGCGAAAAATAGTTATTCTATCAGGAAAAAAGTGGGTGTGAAACACTCCTCTTTTGTTTAAAGGGACTCCCTGGTAAAGACCAAGAATGATATAAGGAAGAGGTTTATTTTTGTGTATCTCTCCTCTTGGTGAATCTTCCACGGTTATCTCTACATTATATAGTTTTTTTCTAAGCACTACAGGTAAAGATTCTATGGCTTCTCTTACCCATTTTTTAAATTTATCTTCTTGCATTTTCTTAAAACTTTGATTTTTTTAATTATACCCATGCCTTCTAATTTTTCAAGAGAATCCGGGTTTATTACAGAAGAGCAAAAATTGTGAAGAGCAGATAAGTTTATTAAAAATCAGGACAATTAGCAGATTATTCAGAATTATCCGAGAGGAATGGTAAAGATAAAGTTAGCCCATTTTCCTTCTTCAGATTCTGCCCGGATTCTTCCTCCGTGTTTTTCAATAATTTCCTTTGTGATAAAAAGACCGAGCCCGCTTCCTTTTTCTCTTCTTAACCTCTCCATGCCAAGTCTTGTAAACTTGGTGAAGAGTTTCCCTATTTCATCCTCCGGAATTCCCTCACCTTCATTCCAGACATTAATCTGCCAGTAATTTTCTCTTTTTGTCGCCCCAATCTCTATCTTACCTTTCTTTCTTCCATATTTTATGGCATTGCTTAAAAGATTTTCCATCACTATTTTCAAAAGATCAGGGTCTGCCTGAAGTATAATAGAGTCGGGCAAATTAACTTCAAGAAAAATCTTGGCTGATTCAATTTCTCCTTTAAATTCCTCCAGCACGGGATCAAGAATATCTTCCTTAAAGTTTACTCTCTGTTTCTGAATTCTAAGCTCACCCCTTTCTATCCTGCTCAAGTCAAGGTAATTTTTTACCATCACATTGAGTCTCTCAGCATTTCGCAAAAGTATGTCCACCATTTTCTTCTGTCCCGGGTGAAGCTTGCCAACCACCTCGTCCTTTAAGTTATAGGCACCTCCCATTATAATGCCTAACCTGTTTTTAATCTCATGAGTTACAAATCCTAAAATTTCCATATAGTTACGGTTTGTCTGCTGTAGCTGTGCATTTACATTTCTTAGCTCTGTTTCTCTTTCATGGAGAGCAGCTGCCATTTTATTGAAGTTATCCGCCAGAATCTGAATTTCTCTGTAAGGGAGCTGCTCAATGCTCGGATATTTTTTCTCTGCGTCCAGGATTTTTTTTATCTTTCCTCTGGCAATAAGCTCAGCTGCCTTTGCTAATCTCTTAACAGGTTGGGAAAGACCTTTTGAAAGAAAATAGGAGACAACAAGGACAGCTGCAATCCCCCCAATTATCAAAGGAAGAAAGGTAAGAAGAAGTCTGTTTCTCATATCAAGGTAAAAATCCTCAAGGATGCCGACATAAAGCATACCAGCTATGCTTCCATCCACTGCATATATGGGTTCATAAGCAGAAATATACCAGCTATTTACAACAAAGGCTCTTCCAAGCCATCTTTCACCTTTTTTCAGAACCTTCTTATAGACCTCCTCAGATACCCTTGTGCCAATGGCGCGGGTTCCATCCTCTTCCATCACATTTGTAGCTACCCTCACATCCCCAAGAAATACAGTAACAGTCCCAAGAGGTTTTCCTCTGTATTCTCTTTCTTCAAAGACCATATCCCTTATGTAATCAACCAGCCGATAGTTTCTATTTAAAAAGTTTCCTCCGTATAAAACACCAATCACTTTTCCAGAATCTCCAAAAATAGGAACAGCAACAAGCATACACATCCCCAGGGTTTGAGTTTTCTCGGTACAGGGTCTGGCACGAGGGGTGGGCTTGAGCTTAATTCTGGCTTTTTCAGCTAAACTCTTACCTTCAATATTAAGTCTGTCAGAAGAAAAAACAAAAATTCCAGATGAACTTTTCCCCTTCAAAGCTTCTTTTACTGAGGTAATATCCAGACAGGAGTCGCCTGCAGTATAAGGAGGAGTGGTGCGCAGGATAACTTTACCTTTGCCATCACATAAAGTCAAAATATCAAGGTCTAAGCTGTCTTTTTTTGATTCCAGCCATTCTTTTAAAACTTGTAGGGATACTCCCTTTTTCTCTATGGATTTTCTTATCCTTTCATTTTCAGAAAGAAAAAGTAAAGCTATTTTTAATTTTTCGTTTTCTTTTTTGAGAAAATTGTGAGCAACTCTAAGATCAGCCACAACTCTGGTTTCAGCTTCCTTGAAAACTGTACTATTCAGGTATAAGACCCCTATTAGAGTAGCAACAACACCTATTGTTATTACAATTAAAGCAAAAAACCAGAAAATCTTCCACTGAAATGAAAATCCCCTCATTAATTGCTTTTTTTTCTTTTCAGCATCTCTTCAACTTTTTCCACCAGTTTATCTGGAGGAACAGGTTTCTCCAGGAATTCGGTTACAGGTAACCACTCTTCATCAGGTTGTATTTCCCACTTTATATCCATTCGTTCTCTTATTGCCGTAAGCATTATTATTGGTACATCCTGCATTTCTTTACGCTTCCTGAGCTCCCTTGCAACATCAAATCCCTCTGTTTTTGTTGTCATCATAACATCAAGTATTATTATATCAGGCTTTTCCTTGAGAGCTTTTTCCAGACCCTCTTTCCCGGTATAGGCAGGTATAACTTCATAACCTTTGCTCTCAAGGGCTGCTTTGTTAATCTCCACAAAGTCAACTTCGTCGTCAACCAGAAGCACTTTTTCCATTTTTCCCTCCTTATGTTAAATTAAGTATTGTCAAAACCATTGTAGTTTCTTTTCAGCCACAGGTCAAGTGCACGCAATTTTCTATTATCTATCAGGAAAGTTGTCCTTTGCAAGATAAAAAGGTATAACTTCAATTTGAGAAGCAAGATCGACATTTCTCAATTTCACATACCGGGGGACGACCACCCGCACAGGAGAGAAGTTAAGAATAGCCTTTACCCCGCTTATTACAAGAAGGTCTACCGCTTCCTGAGCAGCCTCCTGGGGAACAGTAACAATCCCCATATGGATTTTTTTCTCCCTTATTATCTTGGGCATCTGATAAGGATCGTATATTTTAACTCCTGATATTTTTTTCCCTATTTTTTCCCTCTCTACATCAAATCCTGCCCGGATGTGAAAGCTGCTTTTTTTAAAAGTAAGATAATTAAGTAAGGCTCTACCCAGTTTCCCCACGCCTACAAGTGCTATATTCCACTGTCTGTCAAGACCGAGGGCTTTTGAAATTTGTTCCTTCAGCTTTCCAACAGTATAACCTTTACCAGGAGTTCCAAATTGACCAAAATAGGAAAGGTCCTTTCTTATTCTGGCACTTGGGATTCCTGTAAGCTGGGCAAGTTGTTCTGAGGAAATATTCTCATCGTCTTTCATTTCTCTTAAGTATCTAAGACAAAGAGAAAGGCGAACAGCTGTATTTTCTGGAACCTTCTCTTTATTACTCATCTCCTGCCTCTCTTTAATTTCGGGAGGCTGAAGTCTCCCTTGTCCAGGTGAAGCAGGTGAAAGGTTTTTTGCCAGCTCACCAAATCTGAGTTCATAAATATTATGTTAGTGACAATAACTGCACCCATTCAGGTAACCTGCTCACTTAGAACAAAAATATGGTTGTTAGGAAATTATTGGCTATCAGGAGCTACTTTCCGTAGAAAGTAGCTCCCTTATTGAAATCTCATTGAATTTGTTTACTTTTTTACTGACCTTTAAACTCATCAAGTGCCTTCAGAACAAGTTGAGAATACATCAGTGCAGGTCCTCCACCCATAAGAACTGCTACCCAGGCAGCCTCCAGTATCTCATCCTTAGTAGCTCCCTCCTTCAAGGCTCTTTCCACATGGAACGCTATGCACCATCTGCATTGCGCACAAACAGATAAGGCAACAGCTATCAATTCTTTTTGCCTGGGGTCCAGGGCTCCTTTTGTTTCTACTGCTTCCATAAGTTCTTGAAATTTTTTTACCTGATCCGGAGTCAGTTTTGAAAATTTTCCAAAAGCTTCTCCTACCTGGTTTAGAGCGTCTCTCATTTCACCCATCTTTCTCCTCCTTTAAGATTTATTCTCGTAGAGATAGAGGCTTGTAGAGATAGAGGCCTCTATACTCCCTTTCTTTGTCTTCGCCAGAAAAATACCATTTTTCTTTTATAAAATATAAAAGAGCCGTCTTTTTAGATAGATTTGTAAAATTAATTACAAAAAATTTTTATCGACATATTTTTATTTTTTCCCTATTTACAGGAATTTTTTATTTACTCTCTTTCAACATTGTGAGATTACTCACAATATTATAATAAAAAAATCACCCTGTCAAGAGGCATGCGTTAAATTGTCTAAAAGAAAGTTGTGAAAGTGGTTTTTAAGATTATTAGATGATCTGGCACGAGGAATGCAAAGTTGACATACCAGGGATTAAAATTATAAATAGAAAAAAGCAAAGGAGAAGATGATGGGAGAGGGAAAAATATATGTTGAGAAAATAAAGGATATTCCTCAGGAAAAGCTATTTGAAAAGGCTTATCAATTGGGACTTTATTATGAAAGAAAGGCCCATTGTTGTGCTCAGGGGACTGTAGGTGCTCTGGAAGAACTGTTTGGAATTGAGGATGAAAATCTATTTAAGGCTTCTTATTCACTTTGTGGAGGGTTAGGAAATACTACAAAGGGAACTTGTGGTGCTCTCTCTGGAGGGGCGATGATAATCGGGTATATTTATGGAAGGGATAGAAAAGAATTCGATGAGAACATATCCAATAGGAAAGCATCTTACCTGTCAAAGTTACTCTATGAAAGATTTATTCAAGAATATGGGAGTTGCTTATGTAAAGATGTTCAACTTAAGCTATTTGGACGCACCTTTGACTTCTGGAATGATGAAGATAGGATAGTCTTTGACAGAGAAGGGGGACATGATGATAAGTGTCCCGTAGTTGTTGCTAAAGTTTGTGTATGGGCTGTAGAAATTATACGAGAAAATTATGATTTCTCTCTACCTCAGGAAGCAAAGGAGTAGTATCTTTTCTTGTTATACATTCTGGAGGTTACAAGATTTTCTTCCTGAAGAATACCTATGTATTTAATTACTTCGTTCAGGTGTATTCCAAGAGAGGATGATATATCTTCTAAGGTAACAGGCCTTCTCTTTATCATGGTTAAAATGGCATCCTTTATATCTTCTTTAGAAGTTATTTCCTGGTGTTTTTTAAAGTGAGCAATAACTTCACATCTTTCTCCCAGGATAGTTTTTGCCTTTTTTAAGAGAGAGAGGCTGACAGGATGAGCAAATTCCTCTGCGGGTGGACGCACAGGTGTATTTAACTGTATTTTGTCAAGTTTTATTTCTTTGATGACTTCCCCTATTTTCTTTATTTTTTCAAAACTATCATTTATTCCCTCAACCATCATTACTTCAAGCCATATTTTTCCCTGGAAGTTTTGGGAAAAAGTAGCTATTCCGGATACAACTTTCTCCAGAGTCAGGGAGGGGTGGGGTCTATTTATAGCTTTAAAGGTATCTTCATCCGAAGCATCGAGAGAGGGAATTACAAGGTCTGCAAGCTGCAACTCCTCCTGGAGAGAGGAAGAGTAAAGTAAAGTACCATTGGTGAGAATAGCTATTGGAATTGAAGTAATTTTCTTAATTTTTTCAATCATATATCCTAATTTAAGATTTAGTGTAGGTTCACCTGAGCCTGAAAATGTTATGTAATCTATTTTTTGTTTTCCTCTTTGAGAAAGTATTTTTTCTATTTCTCTTAAGATGGTGTCTGCAGGGATATACTCTCTTCTTTCAACTGTTTTATTAGTGGTTCTTCCCAGTTGACAGTAAATACAATCAAGGGTACACGTTTTAAAAGGGATTGTATCTACCCCCAGAGAAAAACAAATTCTTCTTGAGGGAAAGGAACCAAATATTTGTTTCATTTTTAACTCCAGATAATAATGCTTTGTAATATTATCACATATTGCAAAAATATCAAGTGAAGGAGCTTATTAACAGGACTTGCTTAAGTTTTCTCTTCTATTACAATCTTTAAAAAGAGGAGGTAATTTCATCTTTTGAGGAATTAAAAAGGGTTTTAGATTGAAAAGAACAAAACGAAATACAAAAAAGCTTGCAAGAGGAAAATTCCATATAAAGTTAAATAAATTATGATATTCCTTATAAAAAAGGCAGTAGATTTTGTGTGGGGATTATACGAAACTTACATTGTGAAAAGAGGCAAAAAGCTCTTTTTTATTACTTTTATTATTTTTTTACTTACAATTCTACTCTCAAGGTTTATAGTTATATGGATCGATTCAGGTAGACCATTTCTTAATTTTTTTAGAGTATCCGACTACCACGTTCATCATTTTTACCTGGGCATTTTTTTGATTATTTTATCTAACTGGTTTTTTTTATCTTGGAATAAAAAAAGTTACAGTGAAAAGGTTAAATTATCCTGCAGTGTTTTATTTGGTGTCGGTCTTGGTTTAATTACAGATGAATTTGGGCTTTTATTAACCATGGAATTTGATGTAAAAGGAGACTACTGGGCTCCCCACTCTTATTATCTTATGTGTATTTTAAGTGGGATATTCCTTTCCAGTATAATTTTTCCCTGGAAAAAATAACCTTTTTAATTACAGGAGTTTTTTAATTTTATCCTCTACTACTTTTTTAGGTGTTACACCAACTATCTTATCAACTAATTTTCCTTCATTAAAGAATAAAAGAGTGGGAATCCCCATAATCATATATCTTCTTGCTGTATTTGGATTCTCATCGACATTTAATTTTCCTACTTTAATCTTTCCATCGTATTTTTCTGCCATCTCCTCTACAATAGGAGACATTATATGACAGGGCATACACCATTCAGCCCAGAAGTCAATTATTACAGGTATAGTTGAGTTTAAAACCTCTTCTTCCCAGTTTTCATCAGTGAAAGTTTTTTCTGCCATAGCTTTTTCTCCTTGTTAGTGTCTTTTCAATCCCAAAAGGCGGTCTATTTTTTCTTTATCAAATCCTACAATTTTTGCTCTACCGATTAAAAGAACAGGAACACCCATTTGTCCTGTCATTCTTACTACATCCTTAGCTGCATCTGGATCCTTATCCACCTTTATTTCCTTTACCCTGATTTTATTTTGACGCAAATAATTTTTAGCTCGAGAACACCATGGACAGGACGATGTGGAGAACAGTATAACCTTTTTATTCGTCATCTTTACCTCCTGAGGTGAAAAATTTCTTTGCACACATTATAACGTCCAGGATTTTCCTGTTTTTTATACGGTAGCATACCTCCATTCCTCTTCTTTCGCACTCTACAATCCCTCTATCCTTTAAGATTCTCAGATGTTGAGATAGATTTGATTGTTTTATGTTGACAAGTTGTTCAAGATCCTTCACACATTTCTGGTTTCTCCCGAGAATTTGCAGTATCTTTATTCTGGAAGGATGAGCAACAGCTCTTAAGACTTCAGCCATGTTTTCTTCTTCCAAAATTCTGCTCCTAATTTATTAGGTTATTATAATAAATTAATAAACTAAGTCAAGTATGACAGGGTATGTTAATCTACAACCTCTACCTTTATTAAGTTAGTGGTACCAGGGATACCAAAGGGGATACCTGCTGTAATAACTATCTTCTCTCCTTTATGAACAAAGCCTGTTTTTAAAGCAGTATTTTTTGCTTTCTGGATCATATCATCTGTGCTCTTTATCTCCCAGCTTTGAAGAGGGTAAACTCCCCAGGAAAGAGCTAATTTCCTCACAGTACTTCTTTTAGGACTTCTTGCTATGATTGGTACACGAGGACGATATCTTGCTACCATACGAGCAGTGCTTCCAGAAAAGGTGAAAGTCACAATAGCTGCCGCTTTTAAATCCTGAGTAATCTGACAGGTAGCGTGACTTATGGCATCAGGAATAGTGGGCTTTACCGAGAGTGCTCTTTCTTCTAATATTTTTCCATAATTTAAAGCTTTCTCAGTTTCAATTGCTATTTTATTCATCATTGACAATGATTCCAGAGGGTACTTTCCTATGGCTGTCTCTTCTGACAGCATAATTGCATCAGTCCCATCAAAGATAGCATTTGCTATATCTGTAACCTCAGCTCTTGTAGGACGAGGATTATTTATCATTGACTCAAGCATCTGGGTAGCAGTAATTACCGGCTTACCTTTTAAATTGCACTTTCTGATTATTTCCTTTTGAGCAATAGGTACTTTCTGTATAGGTATTTCAACACCAAGATCACCCCGGGCTATCATTATTCCATCGGCTACTTCAATTATCCTGTCAATATCACTTAGTGCTTCAGGTTTTTCAATTTTAGCTATTAAGGATATTTCTTCTGCTTTCTTCTCTTTTAATATTTTTCTCACTTTTAGAATATCTTCAGCTTTTTTGACAAAGGAAACACCAATAAAATCTACCTTTTTTTCTATTCCAAAGAGGATATCCTCTTTATCTTTTGACGTTAAAGAGGAAATTTCAGAGGATACCTCGGGCAAGTTTACCCCCTTATGAGAGGTAAGTTCTCCCCCTTTTATTACACGGCATTTTATATCTGTGGAAGTCACTTCTTCAACCTTTAGTTCCAGGGAACCATCAGCAAGAAAGATAGTTTGTCCTTTTTTTACTTTTTGAGGCAAAAGCGGATAAGTTACAGAAACCTCTTTTTCATTCCCTGGTATATTGCGAGTTGTAAGAGTAAAAGTATTGCCCTCCCTCAGGAAAACAGGCTCTCTTTGAATTAAACCTGTCCTGATTTTAGGACCACCTAAATCCTGGAGAATAGCCACAGGTTTGCCTATTTCAAGAGAAGCCTGACGGATATAGTCTATAGTTAAGGAATGTTCCTCATAACTTCCATGAGAAAAGTTAAGACGGGCTACATCCATTCCTTCTCTTATCATTTGCTTTATTAAATCATAAGACCTTGATACAGGACCAATGGTACAGACTATTTTTGTACGTCTCATATCAGTAGCACCCTTTTACTTAATATTTACATTATATTACTGCTATACTATAATTATTATAGCTTGTACTCCTCTAAGGTCAATTAAGATTCTTGCTTAATTATCTCTTGATTTTATTGAAAATGTAAGTATAATTGTTATCCGACTTATATAAATAGGAGGAAATATGGATTTGAAATTGGTAGCTTGTGATCTTGATAATACTTTGATGGAGGGAGTACCAATTGAACCCGAAGTGAGAGAGTTTATGGTTGAAATACGTGAGGAAGGAATTAAGTTTGTTATTAATTCAGGACGACCTTTAAAAGATATCCTTGATGTTTTGTCGGATAGTAAAGTTCCCTGTTCCAGAGGTTACCCCGAGGCTATAATCTCTATGCATGGGGCATTTATCCATTATCTTAAAGGGAAAAATTATATTGAAGATGAGGAGTGGAATAAGGAAAAAGAAAAAGAAATGGAAATTCTGCGGCAAGAAATTGGTTGGAAAAGTAAGCTCTGGGAGAAGATTATAGAGGATAAATTTAAAATAAAGCCACTAAGAAAGGAAATAGATCAGGGGGTATTTAGAGTTTTATTTAATAATGAGAAGGAAGCAGAGAAGGTAAGAGAGGCGATAACAAGAGAAAGCAATTTTAAGTATACTACTTTTCTCAGGAATAAATGTTTTCTTATTGCTACTTTATCTACTGCTCAGAAGGGTTGTTCTTTATTAAGAGTTGCTCAGCACTTTGGCATTCCTCCCAATGAGGTTCTTGCAATTGGTGATTCTCACAATGATATGGATATGCTCAACGGCAGGTATGGTTTTGTACCGGCAGCCCCTTCTAACGCTGATGAGGAAATAAAGTCCCTTGTAAAGAGTAAAAGTGGATATGTTGCCTCACTTCCTGAAGGGAAAGGAGTTATAGAGATAGTCAGATCTCTCATGGATTCACATTAGTGTGTTAGGTATAAGTGAGAGCCACTTGTCATCAAGAGGAGATATAGTTATAATAATTAACAAAGTGCGGGAATAGCTCAGAGGTAGAGCATCAGCTTCCCAAGCTGAGGGTCGCGGGTTCGAATCCCGTTTCCCGCTCCA
>JAGGZA010000103.1 GCA_021162265.1 Candidatus Aerophobota bacterium
AGGGAATATCTTTTGAAAAATTTATAGTAAAGGTCCATAAGTTTTATCTGACCAATGCTGGCAAGAGCTTGCTTGGAAGGAATAGCCTTAGAGTTGCCAGGCAAAATATCAGACCCAAGTTCTATTTTACCAAGAGCAATTGCTCCGGAGGAGACAATAGTTACTTTCTTACCCTTTCTTATAAGTTCAACCACCGAATCAACAAGTTCTTTAACAAAAGAAATATCAGGTTTATCTCCTTTTAACAGAAGGCTACCCCCTACCTTTACCACTAAATTATTAGCCTTAAGGATAACACTAATCCTGTCCTTTATTTTTTTCCTCCTTTATCATCTGTGACAACGCAAAGATTAACCTTTTTATACCTTCTCCGGTCTTACACGATATTCCTATCAAAGGATATCTATTGCCTATTTTCTTCTCCAGTTCTTTTAATTTTTCTCTTGCACCAGGAAGATCCAGCTTATTGCCTACCACTATCTGCGATTTTTTTAAGAGAGCAGGATTAAACTGCTCCAGTTCTCTTTCTATAATCTGAAATCTTTTGAAGGGATCTCCAATAAAATTTTCTCCTACATCCACGAGATGAAGCAAAACTTTGCTTCTCTCAACATGTCTTAAAAATCTATGACCAAGACCTTTTCCTTTAGAAGCTTCTTCAATCAACCCTGGAAGATCAGCAACAATAAAGGAACCTGTTTCATTAACTTTGACTATTCCAAGATGTGGTCTGAGAGTGGTAAAAGGATAAGAGGCTATTCTGGGATGAGCACTGGAAATCCTGGAAAGGAGAGTGGATTTGCCTGCATTGGGAAGCCCAATAATTCCCACATCAGCTATGAGTTTCAATTCTAAATTAATCCATCTTTCCTCTCCCTTCTCTCCTTTTTCTGCTATCCTGGGAGCCTGATGAGTGGAGGTCTTAAATTGAGCATTTCCCTTTCCTCCTTTACCACCTCTGGCTACAATCACATATTCTCCCTCTTTTTTTAAATCTTTTATAACTCTTCCCCTATCATCTTTCACCAGAGTTCCTGGTGGCACCTCAAGTATTACATCCCCTCCCCTTCGTCCCTTCTTATTCTTTCCCTCTCCATTTCCTCCATTTTTTGCCACAAAGTGTTTTTTATAGTGAAAGTATATTAAGGTAGATACGCCCTCTTTTGCCTTAACAATTACACTCCCTCCATCTCCTCCATCTCCTCCATCTGGACCACCTCGAGGGATGTTCTTCTCTCGACGAAAGCTTATACAACCGTCTCCTCCTCTTCCCCCTTTAACGTATATCCTGACCTCATCAAAAAATTTATCGCGGCGCATTTTATCCTTATTTAGAAAATCACCCAGGTTACTTTCTAAGTAGATTTTCTATTTTTTGATTTTTTATATCTTTCTTCCTCGCTATATATACATCCACAATAAGTTTGATGATAAAGACCCATTTTCTTTGAAAGTTCCCTGCTTTCCCTCCATCCTTCTGTAAAGGATTTAATATAGGGTTTCACTCCATATTCCTCTCCAACTGCTATTGCCACATCCTTAATTAATTCTTGGTTTTGATGGGGAGAGACAATAAGAGTGGATGTAAAATAATCAAATTTTCCTCTTTTTGCAAATATTGCAGTCTTTCTAAGCCTCATATAGTAACAAATCCTGCACCTCTGTGACTCCCTGTAAACCACCTGCCGCAAAAACTCCTTGAGCTCATATTTGTCCTCGTAAATTACCCGGATACCTGTTTTTTCAGACCACTTCTTAACCGAATCCAATCTTCTTTGATATTCCCTGAAAGGATGGATATTTGGATTATACCAAAATCCCATTAGCTCATCAAACTCTTCTTTTAATCGAGAAAAACAAAAAAGTGCGCAGGGAGCACAACAAATGTGGACTAATATCTTCATTCCGGACCGGCAGACCTCTCTTTTTTAAAAGGCTGGCAAAAGGCATCCCGCATAAGCTTGCTCTGTCATTCACATTCCATCAAAAATTACCTTTTCCTTACTTTTTACCTTTATAGCATATTTTCCAAAATATTCAATACATATACACCTTGCTTGCCTTTTTTGAACATCTTGCTATAATATTCAACGATAAAAAACAGCTCTTCATAAAATATGGATAAAGCATTATTATCTCTGGTTCTGTAAAAAAAGAGGATGTGGAGGCTACAGAGAGATACACGTATGGCAGTGAACAGGTTGTGCAAGCTACATAGAGTACAAATCCTCTATGGAAATCTTACCTCACTTTTCCACTCAACTGCTTACGTTCTAATCGAATTAACCACAAATAGTATTTTGCTCTCTTTTTGAAAAGACTTTCAAAAAGAAAAGGCTTTTATCTAAAAAGCTATCTGCTTTTTTTCTGGCAAAGGCAAAATTACTACAGAGGAGGTGATAACTGCCAAAAACAGAATGATGGAGTGAGATTCAGGAAAATCAGGGGATCTTACAAGTAGATTTTGAAAGAGAAGAACTTATTATAAAAAGAGGTGGTAAAAATGCAAAGCATTCGGATAAAAGGCTATAAGAGATATATTTTAATTTTTTTCCAAATACTGTTCGTCCTTGGTATTGGAATTCAGACAACACAGGCAAAGTCTCTGTACGTCCTTGCAGATACAAATAGCAATTCTGCTCCTATCCAGGCTTACGATATTCAGGGAACAGGACTTGTTTATCAATCTACAGTTGACACAAACTTCGGATGGGGCTCAGTAGGAATTGCTATTGATACAGACTCAAAAACCTTGTTTTTAACGCAGGAAAATAATGATAGTATCAGAAAAATAGATGCACAGACATTTGCTGATTTAGGAGAGGTAACTGCTCCAGGAGCATGGGATCTTGCAGGAATTGTTGTAGATCAGGATAAGGGAAGGGTTTATGCAGTTGATAGAGAGATGAGTGATTCTCCAACAACGCTATATGTGTATGATTTAAATTTTAATCCTATAGACCAGATAACCCTCCCGCATGGTGGGGTTGGTCTTGCTCTTGATGAGATAAATGACCTTTTATATGTAACCAATGGAACCTCAACTGTACGATACTTTGATACAGCAACATGGACAGAACAGGGAAGCTTTACCGTGGGTCACACTGGTGGTGCTGTGGGCATTGCTATTGATGCTACCCGGGGTTATGTATATACTGGTGGATGGTATGGAGATGACCTTCTCAGCAAATACAACTTAAAAACGGGAACAGAAACTCTCCTTGATATTGGTAATGGTGTAGTGGGACTTGCTGTTGACCCTGCAACAGGTCTTTTATACATTACCACTTTCTACGACGACATAAGGGTTTACGATACTTCAACCTCACCCTTTACCTTAACCTACAGCACCAGTGAACATCTCGGTGATGAGGGAAGAGACCCGGCAGGGCTCTGTATACCAGGAAAAGATATCTCTTACAACCCCCTGCATCTCACAAAAGACGACGGTCTTGACTACCCGG
>JAGGZA010000078.1 GCA_021162265.1 Candidatus Aerophobota bacterium
AGATTATTTTTAAAAACTCCTTTTTTTCTCCATCAAACTCCTTTATTACTCTCTCTATCCTTTTTATTTTTACTTTTTCTTCTTTTTTAAGGAGGGCATTAATGTCTTTTTCTGCTTCCCCGATATCGTTATCCGGAAGGACATAAAAATAAGGTTCACAGTCAAACAGGGCTATTACCTTTTCTCCTCTCTCTGTTTTCCCAAAAACTCTTACCAGAGTTTTATCTTTTTCCCTTATATAATCTGCATCTAAGAGGAAAAACTCGGTCTTCATCTTTTTCGCTCTCCATGTCAAGAGTCAGTATAAATTTAGAAAAGTCTGTGTCAAGTTAAAAATAACAGGAAAAAGTTCACTCTTTGACAGGTTTTGTGAGAGGATATAAAATATAAAATAAAACAAAACCAGTTTCTTTTTTGATTTGTCTGACGGGTGCAGTTTGCAGTAGATTTTTCTTTCCCTCTGGATTTTAATCAATAATTATTATAAAATTTCCTGTGATTTGCTCCTTATGAGAAAAAGGAAGCAAGCAACAATAATGAAAAGGGAAATTTTTGAACTTATTTTTGAAAGATGGAATTTGAAGGAGATTCTTTTTGCAGTTGCGAAGGAAATAACAGATGTCCTGGAAGCTGATAGCTGCTGCATTTTTCTCCTTAGTGGAAGTAAAAGTATAGAATACATAGCAGGATATAATTTTGATGAGAGAAAAGCCTCTATTTTCCTGAAAGAGGGAGAGGAAGTTATGAAGGGAAAGCATCTTCTCATCTTAAGCAATTTAATTGACGAAAACAATAGTGCCTTTGCAACAGCAAGAGAGCAGGGAATTTTTTCTGTTGCCTTTTCTCCTCTTTTTCTTAAAGAACAACCTTTAGGTTTTTTTACAGTTTGTAGCAGAAAACCCCAATTTTTTCACAAGCAGGACTTTAAATTGTTAAGCGACCTTGCAAAAGACGTTGTTTTCATTCTGGAAAAGGTAAAGTTTATTAAAGAATTAAGGGAGAAATCCATTCGTGATAGTTTAACCGGTCTTTATTCTCGTAATTACTTTGTTACAAGGGTGAGTGAGGAAATTTCCCGGGCACGGAGAAGTGGAGAGAGTGTGGGTTTTCTTTTCTGTGATATTGATAACTTTAAATCCATTAACAGAACAAGAGGATATGCAGAAGGGGATAGGGTTTTGTGCAGGGTGGCAAATACAATAAAAACATATTTGAGAGAAGCGGATGTTATATGTAGATATGGAGGAGATGAATTTGCTATTCTGCTTCCCCATACAGATTATTTAGAGGCGACCAGAGTGGCTGAAAGGATAAATTATGGTTTGAAATGCGCAGCTAAAGAAGAGACTCCTTGCTTAACTTTAAGCATTGGTGTGGTTTGTTATCCTGAGCATGCAAATTCTTTTGAGGATATTTTGGCAAAAGCAGATGTAAGTATGATTTTTGCCAAGCACTGCCCGGAGAGTAAAATTGTTGCCTGGGGCGGATGGAATATTCCTGATATCAAGAAGCTGCGAATTCGTGAAGTTCTCCCTGAGGTTATTTACACGCTTGCAGAAGCAGCAGATGAAAAAAATGGTTATGCTCCCGATCATTCAAGGCTCGTATCAAGGAAAGCTGTTGTTCTGGCAAAGGAAGTTGGTGCCAGTGAGGAGGCAATTAGAAAAGTAAGAGTATCTGCGCTTCTTCAAGATATAGGAAATATGGCTATTCCTGAGTATATCCTTAACAAGCCCGGTTCTCTTACCGAAGAAGAGAGAAATATAATTAAAAAGCACCCTGAACAAAGTGTAAAATTGTTAAGGTATATTAAGGGACTGGGAGAACTTGCTCTCATAGTAAGGTCTGTGCATGAAAGATGGGATGGAAAAGGTTATCCTGACGGACTTAGTGGAGAGGATATACCTCTGGAGGCAAGGATAATTTCCGTGGTGAATGCTTATTACGCTATGCTTTCTGAAAGACCCTACAGGAGGAAACTATCCAGCAGGGAGACCATAAAGCAGTTAAAAGAACAGGCAGGCAGACAATTTGACCCCGGGATAGTTAAATCCTTTTTGGAAATTTTGCAAAGGAGAAAGAGAAATGATAGATTGCCCGAATCTTAAAGAAAATTTAAAAAGATGTAATTGTACTTACGAACCTTGTTCCAGAAAAGGGAGATGCTGTGAATGTTTGAAATATCACTGGCAGATGGGGGAACTTCCGGCTTGCTTTTTTCCTCCTGAAGTGGAAAAAACCTATGACCGCTCCTTAAAGCGGTTTATCGAACTTTACCAGAATAAAAGATAAACTCAGGATGATAATAAGGTTTTTACCTGATTAATTGAATCTACACTTTCAATTCCTGTAAGGGTTACTCTTTTATTTATCCTTTTCATTAAACCCTGGAGGACTTTTCCGGGCCCAACTTCTAAAAATACATTAAATCCATAGGTAAGCAGAAGCCTCATACTTTTTTCCCACAGGACAGGATGGTCCATTTGTAACTTCAGGTTTTCTTTTACCTGTCTACCAGTTGTTGCGTAATTACCTGTAGAGTTGCTTACCACAGGACAGATGGGGTCTTTGAACTCAAAATTTTCCAGAAAAGAGGAAAATTCTTTTGATGCCTCCTTCATTAATGGTGAGTGAAATGCTCCTGAGACAGGAAGAGGAATAATTCCCCTTGCACCAATTTTTTTGAGCTTTTCTCCTGTTTTCGTAACTTCATCCCGGCACCCTGATATAACTACCTGTCCGGGACAGTTGAAGTTAACAACATATACATCTTTTGCCCGGTTACATACCTTAAGCACATCCTCTGCAGACATACCAATTACTGCAGCCATTGAACCTTTATTTTCCTTTCCTGCTTTCTCCATAAGCCGCGCTCTTTCTTTAACAATTTTTAATCCCTCGGGAAAATCGATAACCTCTGCTGCCAGGAGAGCGCTATACTCACCCAGGCTATGTCCTGCAACAGCAGAAGGTAAAACTCCCTTTTCTTTTATAAATCTTGTCAAAATCCAGTTTATCGTTAAGAGGGCAGGTTGGAGATTATAGGTTCTTGTAAGTTCCTTTTCTGGACCTTCTATACATATTCTCTCTATATCAAATCCCAGGATTTGATGTGCTTCCTCAAATATATTTCTTGCCGGGGGGTAAAGTTTTGAAAAATTTTTCCCCATTCCCACTTTTTGAGAACCCTGTCCCGGATATAAAAAAGCTATTTTTTTCATGCCACGGCAATAACTGTGTCGTCTTTATCTACCTTTATGATTCTACATCCTGCAGCAACTCTTCCTGTCCTGCGTATATTCTTTGCCCATAATCTTATACTTTTCCCCTTTTGAGTTATTATTATTATCTCATCATCTTTTTCCACCTTTTTAACAGCTACCACTTCTCCTCTCTCTGGCTGGAGACGTATATTCTTTATTCCCTTCCCCCCCCTTCTTATTCTGCGATAACTGGAGATAGGGGTTCTTTTCCCGTATCCCCTGGTAGTTATGGTGAAAAGGTCAGCGTTATCATTAGCTACAACAGCATCTATTACTTCATCTTCATCTGATAGAGATATTCCTTTGACTCCAGCTGATGCTCTTCCCATTGCCCGTACATCCTTTTCCGAGAACCTTATAGCCATTCCCCTTTTAGTGGAGAGGATGATTTCATCGCTTCCTGATGTTGAAAGTACTTTAATGAGCTCATCTTGCTCATTTAGTTTAATAGCTATTATTCCTCCTCTCTTAATATGAGAATACTTGCTCATAGGTGTTTTTTTAACCAGTCCCTTTTTTGTTACCATAAATAGAAAACTATGAGGGGTAAAGTTATCTACAGGTATTACAGCAGTGATTTTATCCTTGCCCAGCGGGATAAAGTTTACTATAGCTCTACCTCGTTCTCCCCTTCTTTTTTGAGGAATTTCATATGCCTTCATGCAGTGAACTTTACCAGAGCTGGTAAAGAAAAGAAGTGTGGAATGAGTATTGCAGAGAATAATGTTTTTTGCAACATCTCCCCTTCCCAGCGATACTCCACTTACTCCTTTCCCCCCTCTTTTTTGCCTTTTGTAAGCTCTGAGAGGAGTATATTTTATATATTCATTTGAGGTAATGGTTATTATTACATCTTCTTTTTCAATTAAGTCTTCTGGTTTAAATTCCAATCCTTCCTGATTATCTTTTTCTATTAGAGTTTTACGAGGATTGGCGTATTTTTCTTTGATTTTTCTTAACTCATCCTTAATTATCTTCCATATCTCACTGTCACTCTCAAGGATTGCCTTAAACTCCTGTATGCTTTTTATAGATTCTCTGTGTTCTTTTTCTACTTTCTCTCTTTCTATGCTGGTCAACCTTTGTAATCTCATATTTAAAATAGAATCTGCTTGAGCCTGGGTTAAATCTAATTTATCAATCAGTTTTTTCCCTGCCTGCTGAGGGTTGGGGGATTCTTTTATGATTTTTATCACCTCATCAATTCTCATTAATGCCTTTTTAAATCCCTCAAGAATATGTGCCTTCTTTTCTTCTTTGTCCAGAAGATAGCGGGTCCGGCGAATAATTACACTCCTGCGATACTCAAGGTAGTGTTTGATAGCCTGAGGTAAACTGAGTTGTTGAGGTTTCCCATTTACAAGAGCAAGAAGGATAATTCCAAAACTCGTCTGCAAGGGGGTGTGTTTATAAAGTTGATTGAGGATGATTTCCGAAGTGAAGGCACGAGAAACTTCCACGACCACTCTTATCCCCTTTTTGTCCGATTCATCTCTTATGCTTTTTATTCCCTTTATTTTTTCATTCTGGACAAGCTCAACAATTTTCTCTATTAAGTTGGTCTTAATCACCTGGTAAGGTATCTGTTCTATAATTATTCTCTCCCTGCCATCTTCTCTTTCTATAAAAGCTTTACCCCTGATGATTATTTTACCCTTTCCTTCCATATAGGCTTTTTTTATCCCTTCGCTTTGTAAAACAATTCCTCCTGTAGGGAAATCAGGTCCTTTTACAAATCTCATAAGCTCTTCACAGCTTATCTGAGGATTATCTATCATGGCTATACAGGCGTCTATTATCTCAGCTAAGTTATGGGGCGGTATGTTGGTAGCCATTCCCACCGCTATTCCCGATGCTCCATTTACAAGAAGGTTGGGAAAACTGGCAGGTAAAACTACAGGTTCTTTTAAAGAATTGTCAAAGTTAGGGATAAAGTCCACAGTATCCTTGTCAAGGTCTTTCAAGAGCTCTTCGCTTATGGATGCAAGTCTTACTTCTGTATATCTCATAGCTGCAGGAGGATCACCATCTATTGAGCCAAAGTTACCCTGACCGTCAATTAGAGGGTGCCTCAGGGAAAAATCTTGAGCCATTCTCACAAGAGCATCGTACACAGCCATATCTCCATGTGGATGATACTTACCCAGAACTTCTCCTACCAGACGAGCAGATTTACGATAAGGTCGGGAGGGAAAAAGCCCCAGTTCTCGCATAGCATAGAGTATTCTTCTCTGTACAGGCTTTAGTCCGTCTCTAACATCAGGAAGAGCCCTCCCAACAATTACGCTCATAGCGTAACTGAGATAGGACTTTCTCATTTCGTCTTCTAAAAATATAGGCTCAGATTTTTCTTCTACAGACACTTTTTATCTCCTTATATATCTAATTCACTTACTTCTGTAGCGTGTTCCTCAATAAATTTTCTGCGAGGTTCTACCTCCTCACCCATTAACATTGAAAAAAGCTCATCAGCCTCAACTGCATCTTCAATAGATACCCTGTACAGGGTTCTTGTTTCAGGATTCATTGTTGCTTCCCATAGTTGTTCAGGATTCATTTCTCCAAGCCCTTTGTATCTTTGGACTTCTATTTTTTCTCCTTTTAATTTTTCTCTTAAGTTGTTAAGTTCACCATCACTGTAAAGAAAATACTCCTTTTTTTTATTGGTAACTTTGTAAAGGGGTGGTTGAGCAATATAAACGTGTCCTTCTCTGATTAAACCCTGCATATATCGGTAGAAAAAGGTAAGGAGTAAAGTTCTTATATGTGCCCCATCCACATCCGCATCACTCATCAGGATAATTTTGTTGTATCTTAGTTTAGATATGTCGAATTCTTCCTTTATACCAGTGCCAATCGCTGCAATCATAGCTTTAATTTCATCGTTGTTTAATACTTTAACAGGATGAGATTTTTCCACGTTGATTATCTTTCCCTTTATAGGAAGAATAGCCTGGAATTTTCTATCCCTTCCCTGTTTAGCCGAACCTCCTGCTGAATCTCCTTCAACTATGTAAAGTTCATTTCTTTGAGGATTGTTTTCAGAGCAGGCTGCCAGTTTCCCTGGCAAAGCTCCTCCACCGAGGCTCTCTTTTTTTCGAGTGAGTTCTCTTGCCCTTTGAGCAGCAAGGCGTGCTCGAGAAGCAGAAACTGTTTTCTGGAGAATAACTTTGGCAATAGGAGGGTTTTCTTCAAAATAGCGAGTTAGACCCTCATAAACCACCGAATCTACTATACCTCTAACCTCACTGTTACCCAGTCTTGTCTTGGTTTGTCCTTCAAACTGTGGGTTGGGTAGTTTCATGTTTATTATAGCAGTTAATCCTTCCCTTGTATCTTCTCCCATAATATTAATTTCCTTATTTTCCATCTTCCTTGCGTAATCGTTTATTGCTCTTGTAAGAGCAGCTTTGAATCCTGAGAGGTGAGTTCCTCCTTCTTCGGTATTGATGTCGTTGACAAAGGCAAATATATCCTGGATAAAGCTTTGATTATACTGAATAGCTATTTCCAGATATACTCTTCCCCTTTCCTCTTCTATGTATATTGGTTCCGGGAATAGCACCTCTCTGTTCTGGTTCAGGTACTTAACAAACTCTATTATTCCTCCCTCATACCTGAATTTTTTTCTCTGTCCTGTTCTTTTATCCTCAATTTCTATACTTACTCCTTTGTTAAGAAAGGCAAGTTCTCTCAATCTACGGGAAATCCTTTCGTAATCAAATTCTATAGATTCAAAGACCTCAGGGTCAGGAGCGAAGGTAATTTCAGTACCACTTTTTTCTTTTTCAATATCACCTATGATTTCCACAGGTGATGTTGGTTTTCCCCTTGAATAGGTTTGTCTCCATATCTTTCCATCTCGGTAAACTTTTGCTTCCAGAAAAACCGATAGTGCATTTACCACTGAGATTCCAACTCCGTGAAGTCCTCCCGCAACCCGGTATGTCTTATCGTCAAATTTTCCTCCAGAGTGGAGGGTGGTCATTACCAGTTCCAGGGCTGACTTTTTGTAGATAGGATGCTGGTCAACGGGTATTCCTCTTCCATCATCAATTACAGTTATACGATTATCAGGATGAATAATAACCTCAATTTCCCTGCAGTAACCGGCAAGAACCTCATCAATTGAGTTATCAACAACTTCATTTACAAGATGATGGAGTCCACGAGGACCAGTGCTACCTATATACATTCCTGGCCTTCTTCTTACAGCCTCAAGGTCTTTTAAAACTTTTATATGTTCAGCTTTATATTCCTTACTCATCTACCTCACCCCTTGGTTTACCCATTGTTCTGTATTTAATTTTTCTGCGGATAAGTAGCTCTTCTAAAGGTATCGCTTTCAAGGTTTCTATTTCTCTTAAAATAGCTCTTTTTATATTACTTGCTGTTTGCTCTACATCTCTATGAGCTCCCCCTCGGGGCTCAGGAATAATCCCATCTATTATATTGAGCTTTAAAAGGTCCTGCGCTGTTAGTTTCAGAGCGGCAGCAGCTTCCTCAACTTTACTCTGATCTTTCCAGAGAATTGCCGCACACCCCTCCGGTGAAATTACTGAATATATGGCATTTTCCAGCATTAAAACTCTGTCTCCCACCCCGATACCCAGGGCTCCTCCACTACCTCCCTCTCCAATGATGATAACAAGGATGGGAGATTTAAGTTGGGACATTTTTTCAAGGTTTGAAGCTATTGCCTCAGCCTGTCCTCTTTCCTCAGCTTCTATTCCGGGATAGGCTCCCGGTGTATCTATGAAACTCACCACCGGTAAATGGAATTTCTCGGCAAGACTCATAATTCTTTTGGCTTTTCTGTACCCTTCAGGATGTGCCATACCAAAGTTACGTGAGAGATTTTCTTTGATAGACTCTCCCTTTTGATGTCCTATCCATACAAGTCTGTGTTCGTTTATCTTACCAAGACCTGCTACTATAGCCTGGTCATCGGAACATAGTCTGTCACCATGTAGTTCTATCCACTCGTCAAAGATAAGTTCAACAATGGTTAGAGTTTTTGGTCTTGCAGGGTGTCTTGCCAGTTGAACCCTTTGCCAGGGAGTTAAATTTTTAAAAGTATTCTCTTCCAGCCTTCTCAGACGGTCTTTCAATCGTTGAATATCTTCTTTAAGATCAATCCCCTCTTTTTCGCTTAAGTTTTTAAGTTCTTGAATTTTATTTTCTAACTCAACTAAAGGTTTTTCAAAACCCAGTATATATTTGCTATTTTTTTCTTCCATAAATTAAAATTCCCCTGAATATATAATCTGAAATGTTCTATTGCCACTGTCAGCATATCGACCTGTAAGGTCTTTAAAATCTATCTCAAGGATAAGTGACGGTGAATACCGTAGTTTTAAGCCAAGGTTAATTTCTCCTCCTGCTTTGCGAAGGGGTTGTTCTATTCCAGAAGAATTTTGAAAAACATCCTCTGGTTTTATCTCCCTGTGGAATCCATTGTTGTATTCCATGGTAAGTAGCAACTTTGGAGTGACTTCAAACTCTGCTCCCAGAAAAAAAGAAATACCAGCTTTGCCCGGGTCATCTTCGAGACAATGATTAATTCCTCCATTAACCAGTAAATTCATGCTCTTTAGTTTTTTTGTAAGAGAAAGATAAAATCCCTTGGAATTTATCTGGTAAAAACTTCTTTTAAGGGTTACTGTATTCCCCTCATATTTTATTGTTTCTCCCTGTCTGTAGTATTTTCCGTATCCCTGTCCTTCATATCCTGCGGAAAGGGCAAAGGGAAGGTTTTTCCCTTCCTCTCCCAGCTTGTATTTCAAGGAAAAAGCTGGCTCAGGATTACCCTTTATCGGTCCTATCCCTACTACTCCCACTCCTCCATAGGAGGCACCTATGGTGAGTTTTTCAGTTAATCCAGCCATTCCCTGAATCAGGATTCCTCCTTCCTGATAGAAGCGGAAATTTAAATTATAGTGGTTTTTGTTTAATACGTTAGCCGTTGGTGTATCAATAAGATTTATATTTGTCTGTCCTGCGCAAAGAGAAGATACTCCCATAATAACTACAAAGCCTGAGAATATTATTGCTAAAAGATTTTTCATTGGACCCTCCTTAGTTTAATATATCCGAACAAAATACGAAGTTTATCTTTCTATTATCACATTCCTTAACAAGTTTTTTTAAAGCAAGAGCAGTTTCTATGTTAGAGTGCCCCAGTCCCAGAGCCCATCCTTTTTCTATGCCCTTTGATAGAAGTTTTTTGAACTGATTTTCAATATAGCTTTCCTCCTTTTTATTGTCCAGGAATACACAATTAAAGGTTGATTTTACTCCCAGTTTTCTTGCCAGGGAATAACCTATGGAAGATGGAGAGGTTCTACTATCCACAAAGAACATTTTCTTTTCCTTCAAGACCTGCAACAGGGGTTCCATTAGCTCCTTTTGTGTAGTTACAAGTGAGCCCATATGATTATTTAATCCCTGTGCATAAGGAATGGATTCAATAGCTTCCCTTGCTGTTTCTTCTATTTTCTCCCCGGACATTCCCTTAAGTATTATCCACTTATATCGGTTTACAAATTTTCCCCTGGGTTGCATAGGGAGATGGACAAGAATTTGTTTTTTCTGGCGTTGGGCTTCTTTCGCAATCTTTTCTGCAAAATGTGTACCCGGGATAATAGAAATTGTGAGAGGGACAGGTATTTCCTGGAAAAAAGTACTTATTAACCTGTCATCATTTGTATATCCAAAGTCGTCTATTAAAAGAGCAATTTTTGCTTTTTTGAGAGAGAAAATTAGTTTGTGAGTTAAAAGGCCATCTTGTCCAGCATCAAGGTAAAATTTGTAGGTATCTTTTGTATTTTCCTCTCTAAATCCCAGAACCTGGATTTCAGGAGAGTTAAACCCATTTTTTGCTTTTCTTAATAAATCATCCAGAGGATAGCTTAAGGGGACATCAACTTTAACCTCTGCTACATTATGGGGAGGGAAAATTCCCTCCTTTCTTATTCTCCTTTCTATTTTAAAAAGAGCAAGCTTATTAAGCTCTACCTGGATTTTTTCATCTACTCTGGAAAAAATCCTTGTGGTTTGAAGTTGTTTGTATTGAAAAAATACAGTTAAGGCTAATCCAAAAACAGCAATTCCCAATCCTATTAAGGTATATCTTATAAGTTTATTGATCATTTTTTGGTTCAACGGGTGGTTTTAATTTCTTTTAGAATTTTTCCCTGGAGTATTGGAAGAGATTTTAAAAGATTCACAGCTTGAATTAGCTGGTTGTCATTAAATATGTCGTTTTCTTTATTTGTGTCTTCCTCACGAAGGATGCGTTTTAGAAGTTCCCTGTTTATTTTAATATTTTTCTTTTCCAGTTTTTTTAAAAGAGGAGTAAGGTCTTTGTCTTCCCACTGAGGGTTTAGATTAAGAAATTCTTTTATCACCGGGGATTCCTTAGCTTTCTTAATCGCCTCTTTTTCCTCAGCAGTAGGAATAAAGGGTTCTATTTCCAGATTAGGCTTTATCCCCTCACCTTCTATACATACCCCGGAAGGGGTATAGTACTTGGCTGTAGTTAACCATAATGCTCCACCATTTTCCAGTGGAATTGCATTCTGAACTGTTCCTTTACCAAAAGTAGGTGTTCCTATAAGGATTCCTCTTTTATGGTCCTTTATAGCTCCTGCTACTATTTCAGAAGCACTGGCACTTCCCTCGTTAATTAACACGACAAGAGGGAGGTCTATTCCTTCTCCTCTGGGGTGAGCTGAATAAATTTTGCTTTCAGCAGGGTCTCTTCCTCTTATGGAGACAATTGTTCCAGAAGACAGGAATTCATCGGCAACCTCAACTGCCTGGGTCAGGAGCCCACCAGGATTATCTCTTAAGTCCAGGATTAAACTCTTCATCCCCATTTTCTTCAGGGAAATAATAGCATCTCTTAGCTCTTTTGAGGTATTTTCATTGGTAAAGCCTATTATTTTTATGTATCCTATACTGTCTTCAAGGATTTTCTTTTTAACATTAGGCAATTTAATGAGCTCTCTTGTCAGGGTGTATTCCATGAGCTCAGGCACTCCTTCTCTCTTGATAGTTATAGTTACCTGCGTACCAACTTCTCCTCTCAATTTAGCTACGGCTTCGTTCAGGCTCATCCCTTCTGTGCTTTTTCCGTTTATCTTTAATATCTTATCACCAGGTTTTAAGCCAGCTTTACTTGCAGGTGTACTTTCAAGAGGATTAATAATTGTTATAAAATTATCTCTAACTCCTACAACCATTCCCAGTCCACCAAATTCTCCCTCCTTCTCAACATTCCATTCTTTCCATTCTTCAGCATCTAACCAGCGAGAATGAGGGTCATCAAGGGATTCCACCATTCCTTTAATTGCTCCCTCAATCAACTTTGAGGGTTCTACTTTCTCTATGTATTCATTTTGAATTATCTGATATACCTGAATTATAAGTTTAATTTCAGAGAAGAAGTTACTTGCAGCTTGAACCCTGGCAAACCATACAGTTACCAGTATTAAAGAGGTAATTGTTAGAGTTAAGATGGTTCTTTTTTTAAATATTTTCATGATAGAAACTTCTCCATTAAAATCTGGCTATTTTGAAAAGCTTTTTTTACCTCATCCTCTGTCATTCCTGCTCCCAGCAAGATCTTCTCTGCCCGGGATAGGGTTATAAGGTCTTCTGGTGAGTGAGCATCACTGTTTATAATTACCTTTGCATTATACTTTCTTGCCAGAGAAACTACCCTTCCATTGGTTAAACAATGTCCTTTTCTGGCAGATATCTCAAGATATATGCCTCTTTGCGCAGCCAGCTTTACCTCTTCCTCTTTTATAATGCCAGGATGAGCTAAAATATCTATATCTGCTTCAAGAGCTGCCCGATTTGTCCCGGGTGGAACAGGTTCTACAATGGTTTCTCCATGCACTATAATTATTTTTGCACCTTTTTGGCGAGCCCTACGAGTATAGCTTTTTATTAAAGAAGGAGGTAGATGGGTGAGTTCTGCTCCTGGAATAACTTTAATGTCGTTTTCAACCTGGCTTATCTCCTCGCAGAATTCAACAAGTGAAGAAATAACCCAGTCAATTTTAGCAGGGTCTACATGATCCGTAATTCCCAGAAACCTGTAGCCAGCTTTTTTTGCCCTCTGCACAAGCTCTGCTGGACAGAGTAACCCATCACTTAAAAGTGTATGTGTATGAAAATCAATCACCTTTTATTCCTTTTTTATTGGAAGCATTTTAGCAAATTTTTTGTCCTTTGTAAAGATTTGTGTAAATTTATATATAATCCTTCAGTCAAGCGTGTCTGGCTATTATTCTTGACAAAGGTCAAGGACCTGTTAGAATGGCTTTAATAAGTTTATATAGGAGGTGAAAAATGAAGGTAAGAAAGAAGGGAAGGTGGATGGTGGTATTATTTGCTTTATCTTTTGTTTTTCTTTCTCTTGCAACGGGTGCGAGTTTTGCCTTACAGACAAAGCCTATAGTACTGGGAACTACTGATAAGATCACCGTTCTTGATCCAGCCAAGACCTACGACTTTTACACCTGGGAAGTCTTTCAGAACATTGGAGAAGGACTTTTAAAGTATAAGCCAGGGACAACTGAATTGATGCCAGGGATTGCAAAATCTTATGAAATTAGTTCTGATGGACTGGAATACACTTTTAAACTGCGGGAAGGGTTAAAGTTTACCGATGGACATCCTTTAGATGCCGCAGCAGTTAAGTGGTCTATAGATCGGGTTATGAAGTTAAATCTTGATCCATCCTGGCTTGTTTCAGCATTTGTTGATAGAGTAGAAGTTGTGGATACTTATACTGTAAGGTTTATACTGAAGAAACCGGTTTCCTTTTTCCCCGCCCTGGTAGCAACCACGCCTTATGTTCCGGTAAGTCCTGACTCCTATCCTGCGGATAAAGTTGGCGAACCTACAGTTGGACATTATGGACCATACAGGATTAAAAAATGGATAAGAGATGTGGAACTTGTCCTGGAAGCTAATCCGGATTATTATGGTTCTCCACCAAAGTCCAGGCTTTTTGTGGTGAAGTTTTACAAGAATGCTGCTACTATGAAGTTAGCGCTTGAGACAGGAGAAATTGATGTTGCCTGGAAAAGTTTAAGACCCATAGATATAATAGACCTTAAATCAAAGGGAAAACAAAAGGTTTTGGAAGCGCCAGGTCCTTATATCAGATATATCATCTGTAGATGCAATAAACCACCTTTCAATGATGTAAAGTTGAGAAGAGCTGTTGCCGCTGCTATAGATAGAGAAAGGTTGTGCAAGGAGGCTTATAAGGGTACAGTTGAGCCTCTTTACAGTATGGTCCCGATGGGGATGTGGAGTCATATAGATGCTTTTAAACAGGAATACGGTGAGCGCAACCTCGCTCTGGCTAAAAGACTTCTGACTGAGGCAGGTTACAGCAAGGATAATCCTTTCAATGTTGAACTGTGGTATACTCCCACTCACTACGGAGACCTTGAAGCAGATGTGGCAGCTATAATAAAGGAGAGTCTTGAAGAAACAGGAATGATGAAGGTACAGCTAAAGAGTGCAGAGTGGGCAACATATGCTGCCAAATACATAACTGCGGGTACTATGCCTATTTTCCTGCTCGGGTGGTATCCAGATTATATAGACCCGGATGATTATACAAGTGTTTTTCTGCATTCCGAGTGGTCACCGGATATGGGTGTTTTCTACAGCAATCCCAAGATGGATGAGTTCCTTGATAAATCAAGAACCGAAGTTGATATAAAAGTCAGGACAGAGCTTTATAAAAAGGTACAGAAACTGATGGCAGAAGAGGCTCCGGTAATACCTCTTTTCCAGGGGATATTAACTGCTGCCACTCAGCCCAATATAAAGGGCGTAATACTTGATCCTGTGATGTTGCTCAAATACTACCTCATATACAGGGAGTAGGAGGATATTCTCTAATTCTCAAGAATAGAAATTAGCTCCCCTCTCCGGGAGGAGAGGGGAGATTTTAATTTTAAGTGAAAATGGCTTCATTAAGAGTTTATATTGTAAGAAGGGTACTACTTGCTATCCCCATGATTTTTATCCTTCTTGGCATTGTCTTTTTCATAATGAGGGTAGTTGGTGACCCGGTTAGTGCTATACTTGGTGGTCATGCACCTCAGGAGCAAATAGAACAGATAAAGCAACAGTTAGGGCTTAATAGACCACTTTTAATTCAATTTTTTGGTTATCTCGGACAGCTTTTGCGGGGGAATTTGGGAAGGTCACTTATATGGGGTCAAAGACCTGTAATTTCTGAGATATGGGACCACTTTCCAGCAACGCTGGAGCTTTCTATATGTGCATTTTTGGTAAGTATAATTATTGGTATATTTACCGGAATAATAGCCGCTACTCATCTCAATAAATTTCTTGACCACACCTTCCGCTTATATGGAATCATCACTTACGGTCTTTTTATACCCTGGATTGGAATAATGTTACAGCTTGTCTTTGGGGTTTATCTTGGTTTACTACCAATTGGCGGGAGAATAGGAACTCTCATGGAACCTAAAACTATCACCGGGCTTTATATATTGGATAGTCTGCTTACCCTCAATATGAATAGCTTCATCAGTGCTTTAAAGCATCTAATCTTGCCTTCCTTAACTCTGGGAGTTTATCTTTCAGGAATTTATACCCGCCTTACGCGAACTCACTTAATTGAAGTTATGGGGAAGGATTTTATAAAAGCTGCCTGGGCAAGGGGGCTACCCAGAAGGACTGTTATTTACAAACACGGCTTAAAAAATGCATTTATTCCCATACTTACTATGATGGGTTTGCAATTTGCACTTTTACTTGTAGGGGCAGTATTAACCGAGATAACATTTTCCTGGCCCGGGATGGGGAGTCTTTTATTTGAAAGAATAACCTACAGAGATTTTACCACAGTTCAGGGAATTGTTGTCTTCTTTGCCTTAATAGTTGTCACTGTAAGTCTTCTGGTTGACGTTATCTATGCTTATATCGATCCACGAATAAGATATTAAAAAATAGAATAAAGAATAATGATAGAAGAAGTATTCAATCTCAAGGTTTCTTGTAGCTAAAATTAAAAATATCTGTCCAAAAAAGGGAACAGAGTATTTTGCCCTTATAGGATTTATAATAATCCTCTCCATTATTTTAATGGCTATTCTTGCTCCCCGGGCAAAATTGTTGGTGGAAGAATACTATTTGACGGAGAGGATATTACATCATGGGATGAGAAGAAGATGCGTATTATAAGGGGAAGTAGAATTTCCATGGTATTTCAGGATCCGATGACCTCTCTTAATCCTCTTATGAGGATAGAAGAACATCTGGTTGAAACATTAATAACTCACAGGAAGATGTCTAAGGAGGAGGCAAGGAAGAAAGCTGCTCTACTGTTGGATGAGG
>JAGGZA010000113.1 GCA_021162265.1 Candidatus Aerophobota bacterium
AAAAGCCTTATGGAAAGAGGATTACTAATTGTTAAACAGGGCAAGGGCACATTTGTCACCACGCCTAACTTAAGTGTAGTTTCACAGGCACTAAATCGTTTTATTCAGACCACAAAAGAAACCTCTTACGCTGATCTGTACGAGATCCGCCGTATTTTAGAAGTTGCCAGTGCCAGGTTAGCTGCAAAAAGAGCAACAAGCAAAGATCTGATAGCAGTAAAAAACGCCTTTAATATAATGGAAAAGGGGGCCAGCTCTGGAGAAGAATGGGCTAAAGCAGACCTTGAGTTTCACACAGCTATAGCCAGGGCTACTCATAATGCCCTTTTTTCCGCTCTCCTGCAACCAATAACCGATCAATTATTGGAAGTTTATATTTTAGGATATCAATTTGCCGGTGCTGTAGAAAGCAGCAGGAAATACCACCGTAAAATTCTGGAAAAAATTCAGGCAAAAGACATAGAAGAAGCTGGAAAAGCTATGCTGGACCATCTCAAAGAATCAGAGGTATGGGTTAAAAAAGCAATGCAATCGTACTAACAATCAATAATAATCAACAAGGGGGAATTAATGACTTCTTTACAGACCAAACTTGCAAAAAGAATCACCAGAAGAATTGATATTGCTTCTTTGTTAATGCGGGGGAGTCTGGGTGTTTTACTGGCTGTTTCACTTCTCGTTATTTTTTTAATTGTATTTTCCAATAGATTCTTAACCAGTACCAATTTTTTTGCCACCTCCAGGGCTTTTTCGCTGTGGGCAGTGATAGGGTTTTCCCAGCTATTCGCCTTAGTAATAGGACATTTAAATTTATCGGTTGGTGCAATAGGGGGGCTGTCTGCTGTGACAACTGGATGGCTCTTCCAGGCTTATGAGCTCCCTGTTTGGATTCCTGTCTTAGCTGGCATTGCAATGGGGACATCCTGTGGGCTATTGAATGGGCTACTTATTACCAAAACGGGAATCAATGCTTTTGTAATAACCCTGGGCACTGCCAGTGTATATACAGGTATGATTTTTGGATTTACCCATGCCCTCCCCTTTTCGCAGATACCCTCTTCCTTTGAGTATATTGGAGGAGGAAGTTTGTTTGGAACAGTGCCAATACTATTTTTTATAATGGTTGGAATAGCCATCATTCTCTGGTTGTTTTTCAACTATACTGTCCTGGGCAGGAGAATGTTAGTTACCGGAGGAAACAGGGAGGCTGCCCGATTATCAGGAATAAATATTGACAGGGTTACACTGTTAGCTCATCTTTTTTCAGGCCTTCTGGCAGGAGTGGGTGGAGTACTGTATGTTGCAAGACTTGGTTCTGCTCAGCCAAGTATAGGAATGAACTGGGTCCTGACCTCATTTGCAGTACCAATAATAGGAGGAACAGCATTAAGCGGTGGAACAACTTCTATCCTCGGAG
Source organism: Candidatus Aerophobota bacterium (assembly GCA_021162265.1). Taxonomy (GTDB): domain Bacteria; phylum Aerophobota; class Aerophobia; order Aerophobales; family B3-G15; genus CBFDTW01. Next base: position 1,418 of record JAGGZA010000113.1, read on the forward strand.
CAGTTTTGGGAGCAGTGTTAATAACCTTAATTTCCAATGGATTGGTGCTTTTAAGAGTTGATATATTCTGGGAACAATTTTTTCTGGGAGTAATACTTTTAATTGCAGTTGGGATTGACAGAGCAAGAACCGTTTATATCGAAAGAAAATACTATTGATGGATTCAAGAGATAAAAAATAAGGAAAAGGGGGTGATAATAAAAAGAAAAATAGATAATCTACCCTCCTGAGAAGAGCAAGAAAAGGAGAGAAAAGGGTTGTTATTCAGGGAAGCAGAGAAAAGAGAAAAAGCCCTTAAAAATTTGTATTATGATTTACAGGAGAGTGAAAAATGAAAAAGTTACACTGGTTTTTTGTAGTTTTGTTAAGTGTTTCAATTTTAGCTCTTTCACTTACAGGAGTAGAAGCTTCCAAAAATAGATTTGCCGTAGTAGGAGTACTGCATCCTTATTTTGCACCCTGGGAAGGTGCAACACAGGATTTTATGAATAAGACAGGGATAGAATGCACATATAGAGCTACAGTCCATTTCAGTCAACCGGAAGAAAACGACATAGTAGAAGGCCTGGTAACTCTGGGGTACAATGGGTTTGCTTTGTGGCCAGGGCATCCAAGTGCTGTTAATGTAACCATAACAGAGCTTGTTAAAAAGGGAATACCCGTTATTCTAATTGCAGGACCAGCTGAATTACCCACGGATGCTTCACTATGTATTGCCACAGATGTAAAGAAGGCAGCTATGATTTCCACCCAACATCTCATTGAAGCAATGGGAGAAAAGGGGAACATAGTAAACCTGCTTGGAGCTTTGTCTGACCCCAATACAATTCTTAGAAAACATGGTGTTGAAGAGGTTGTTGCCAAATATCCTAATGTCCACATAATAGATGAACTGGCAGATATTGATGCATGGGAAGCTGCCACAACCAAGATAGACAGTTTATTAGCTGCAAGATCCGATGAAATTGATGGAATGGTTGCCACAAACTACATTGCAACAGTAGTGGCAAGTGAGGCTTTAACTCGACTGGGCACCAAAAGAATAAAGTTCATGGGAATGGACGATGACCCTAAAACGCTAAAAGCAATCAAGGAAGGATACATAACAGGTACAATGGTTCAGGCGCCTTATGCTCAGGCTTATTTAGGACTGGAGGCGTTAAGGTTGTTAAAGTCCGGATATACCATTAAAAAAGGAGTTTACTTTATTGATTCAGGAGTAACCTTTGTTAACAAGAATAATGTGGACACATACGGAGAAGATGTGAAGGCAAATTTCCTTAAGATGTTGAAAACGTTTGCTGAAGATTACTTCAATCCTCCAAAGAGTTAATGGGTAGTTAACAAATTATTATAGTTTCTGGCAGGCGGTTGGCATTTCCTTGCAAACATAAACGCCAACCGCCAAAACCTCCTATATCCAAGACAAATCTGCGAAGGAGTAATGATGTTAGAGGCAAAAGAGGTTAGCAAAATATTCCCTGGTGTGAAAGCACTGGATAACGTATCTATTAAATTTAATAGCGGCGAAATCCATGCTTTGCTTGGCGAAAATGGTGCGGGGAAAAGCACTTTCATAAAAATAGTGTCAGGAGTTTATAAACCTGATGGTGGTAAAATATTTTTTGATAATCAAATTTACAATGTAGCAACTCCTCTTGAAGCTCTTCAAAAAGGAGTTTACACTGTTTACCAGGAACCTCAGATAATCCCTCAGTCAACCATAGCCGAAAATATGATGCTTGGCAGACTACCAAGAAAAGGTAAAATAGGTCTTGTTGACTGGAAAAAAGCCAATGAGGTGGCAAAGAAATATCTGGAGATGGTAGGATTAGATATCTCTCCCACCACCATCATCAGCCGATTAACTCCTGCTCAAAAGCAATTGGTAGAGGTTGCAAAGGCATTAATTTTCAAAAGTAAAATATTACTATTAGATGAACCCACTTCATCATTAACAGAGCGGGAGACAGAGAGATTATTTAAAATAATGACTAAACTTAAACA
>JAGGZA010000128.1 GCA_021162265.1 Candidatus Aerophobota bacterium
AAAAGGTTGTACCAGGTTATAAGTTCGTAATTATTAAGATTTGGCACTGTGCAATTTATTTTTTAAAAAATAAGTTTTTAAGAAATTATGAAATTTATCATTATCCCATTCCCTTGCTCCAATGGCTGCTCCCACAATATTACCTTGAGGATCAACAAAAAGATTGGAGGGAATAGCTCTTACTCCATAGCTTATTCCAACTTTTCCACTTTTATCAAGAAGGATGGGAAAAGTAAATCCATTTTTACTGACGAATGAATGAACTGTTTTTTTATCTTCTCTTAAATTTACAGCAAGAATAACAAAGTCATCTCCTCCAAATTTTTTCCATACTTTCTCCATAGAAGGCATTTCTCCTCTGCAGGGAGGGCACCAGGTTGCCCAGAAATTAATCCATAAGAATTTTCCTCTGAGCGATTTAGTGCTTATTTTTTCTCCCTTGAGATTATCCAGAGTGAAATCTATCATGGATTGGGGTGGTTTGATTATTATGACCCCCAGAGCTTTAAATGCTTCCTCCATTTCCTTTTGAGGAAGAACTCTTTTTATGGCATTTTCCTTTTGGTTTTCTTTTGCCTGGCAAACCATATTTCCTGAAAGATAAAGTTTTTGCCATTTTATTTCTCCAGGAGAGAAAAATGCCACTGCTAAACTTATCACCAAAATTAAAATCTTTATTTTTTTCACATGAAACCTCCTTTCCAGGTTATTTAAGGTGCCATAGAGGGGAAGAGGAAACCAAGATAGGGGAAAATATCGCTAACCAAAAGTATACCTATGGCTATTAGAAGTCCTCCACTTACAAGCGATACTATCCTCATGTTCTTTTTAAATCCCTTGTAACGTTCAAGAAAAACACCAATAGCAAGAGATGAGGCAAAAAATGGAACTGCCAGCCCTGCTGAATAAAAACTCAAGAGGACAATTCCTTTAATTATAGAAGCAGTGGTACTGGCATAAAAAAGAATTGAACCCAGAATTGGACCAACGCAGGGAGTCCATCCAGCAGCGAAAACAGCTCCTACAATAGGTATTTCCCAGTATCCAAGGGGAGGTTTGTTTAGGTGGATTTTTCTCTCTCTATCAAAAACAGGAATTCTTAAGATTCCCATGAGATAAAGACCCATAATCACTATAAAGATCCCTCCCACTCTCGAAATCCAGTGTTGATACCTTTGCAGAATTTCTCCTACAAAGGAAGCACTGGCTCCCAGACCCACAAATATTATTGAAAATCCCATTATGAAAAGGAGGGAAGTTATAATTATTCTTCTTTTTAAAGATGTATCCTGGGAGCTCTCAGTAAGCTGGACGAGAGATACACCGGTTATAAAAGATACATAAGAGGGAATAAGTGGCAAGATGCAGGGTGACAGGAAGGATAAAACACCTGCTCCAAAGGCTATAAGAAAGAAAAAGTCAAACATAGAAAATCGCCCCTTTTAAAAATATCAAATGTTATAAAAATATCAAATATTAATTTTTTTGCAAGCTATATGGGGTGTATGATAAAAATTGTGGTAAGAAAATGTTGATGTTTGCCAGTATATCTGTTTCTGATATAATTCAGGTAGAAAACATAAAATATTGGGATAAAATGGAAAAGACACGGGACTTCTTTGTATATTCACGAAGAGAAAAAGAGGAAAATACAATGATTCTGGTGATAAATATGAGTGAGGGTTTATGGAAGTAATAATTGGAACTTCAGGATGGTGGTATGAGCACTGGCAGGGAAAGTTTTATCCTGAAGGGCTTGATAAAAATAAGTGGTTTAATTACTATGCAAGGTTCTTCAACAGTGTGGAAGTTAACTCATCTTTTTACAGACTCCCTTTTCCTAATATGGTTAAAGGATGGGCTAAAAAATCTCCTCCTCAGTTTAAGTTTACCTTAAAAATGTGGCGCAGGGTGACTCACCTTAAAAAGCTAAGAAACGTGAGGGAGGATATTGGTATTTTTCTTAACAGAATTTCTCCTCTCAAGAATAACCTTGGAGCTATACTCTATCAATTTCCCCCTTCTCTCAAGTGTGATTTAAATCTTCTGGAGAATTTCTTGAGGGAGTTACCCTCCGGTTTAGATCAGGTGGTGGAATTCAGGAATAAAAGCTGGCTTATTCCTGATTCTTTCTCTCTTTTGAGAAAGTACAGGGTAGCCTACTGTATTGTAAGCATGCCAGATTTTCCCGAGATGGTTGAAATAACATCGGAAGTAAGCTATATCAGATTCCATGGAAGAGAAGTTCTCTATGGGTCCTCTTACTCAGAAGAGGAACTTTTAAGATGGGTGCAGGTAATAAGAAAGTTACCTGATAGAGGAGTTAAAAAGGTATATATTTACTTCAATAATGATTACAATGCCTACGCGGTGTTCAATGCTTTGCGTCTTCAGGAAATTTTGAAAAGCCAGAATTAGCTTTTAAGATTTCTTTTTTATACTCCTTTATCAATAGTTCAGTTGTCTTTCCAACCTTTCCCTTTCCTATAGGTGTAGAATCTACCTTGGTCAGGGGTAAAATTTCTCGCAAGGAGTTGGTTAAAAAAGCTTCTTCAGATTGAAGAAGTTCTTCTAATTTTATCCTTCTTTCCTTGCATGGTATACCAATACTTATACATAGGTCAATCACTGTCTTACGAGTAACTCCGGGAAGAATTCCTGATGATAAAGGAGGGGTGACAATCTCCTCTTTTTTTACTACAAAAAGGTTACTTATGCTCCCCTCACTTAAATATCCCTCTGTATTTAAAAAGATAGCCTCTTGAAAGCCTTTTCTCCTGGCTTCTCTTCTGGCAAGCAGGTTCTCCAGAAAATTTAAGCTCTTATGCCTGTAAACGGGAGATGATGGGCTCCTCCTTATGCTGGAAATGGTTGCCTTAATTCCCTTCTCATACCAGCTTTTGGGAGAGGGAGTAAAAGGTAAGGCTTTGATGATAAAATTTGGTTTGTTGCTGGCAGGTTGAGATAAGTTGCCAGAGTAACTCCCGCCTGATAGGATTATTTTAATATAAGCATTCTTAAGGGCATTGACATTTAAAGCCCGCTGGACAAGTTTATATATTTCACTTTCTGGAAAAGGTACAGGAATCTCTAAAAATTTAGCAGAAAGCGTAAGTCTTTTTATATGTTCTTCTATCTTGTAAACAAACCCTTCATAGGAACGCATGGTCTCAAAAAGCCCGTATCCAAATAAAAACCCTGTATCCTGCAAGGATATTTTTGCCTTTTCCTCTTCAACGAACTTATCATTAACGAATATTTTATAACTCATTTTTTTCTCCCTCATAAAGAGATTGAATGAGAGCTTTAGCCTTGTCCATAGTTTCCTGGTATTCCTTCTCAGGTTCTGAGTCAGCAACTATTCCTCCCCCTACCTGGAAGTAAGCCTTTTTGTTCTTAATTAAAAATGTGCGAATAACAATATTAAGGTCCATAGTTCCATTGAATCCAAAGTAACCTAAATTTCCTGTGTAGACACTTCTTTTTGTGGGTTCTAATTCATCTATAATCTCCATGGACCTTATTTTAGGAGCACCAGTGATGGACCCTCCAGGGAATGTTGCTTTGAGAAGGTCTATTCTATCTTTTCCAGGGTAAAGTTCTCCTTCTACTGTTGATACAGTGTGAAAGACAGTTGGGTAAACTTCAAGTTTTACCAGCTCTTTTACCCTTACCGAGCCATATCTGCATACCTTTCCCAGATCGTTTCTTTCAAGGTCTACAATCATTATCAGTTCTGCTCTATCCTTTTCGCTTTCAAGAAGCTGTTTTGCCAGACGATCGTCTTCTTCCTTATTCCTTCCCCGTGGGCGTGTGCCTTTAATAGGTCTTGTCTGTACTTTCCTCCCGATTACTTTAAGGAAACGTTCAGGGGAAGAACTTGCCACTATCACTTCTCCAAAATTTAGATAAGCAGCAAAGGGAGCTGGATTAATCGTTCTTAACCTTTGGTAAAGCCGGAAGGGGTGAATGTTTAATTCAGTTTGAAGTCTTTGAGAAAGGTTTACCTGGTAAATATCACCTGCCGCTATATATTCCTTGGCCTTCTCTACGGCTTTCAGGTAATTATATTTGGTAAAATTGGATTTAATTTGTAAATTCTGGATACCTGCATTTTTATATATTGATTTTTTTCTGGATTTTAAGGGATTTGAGCTTTTTGGTTTTAATAAAGTTTTCTTAAATTCTTCGAGCTTTTTCTTGAGAGGACCTGTCTCACCTGGAAGTAAAATAGCGGCTAAGAAAATTTTTTTCAGCAGGTGGTCTATTATTAATACTCTGTCATAAAAGGCAATGAAGAGATCAGGAATGTTTATATCGTCTTTAGTGGTAGAGGGGATTTTTTCAATAAAGTGACAGAGGTCATAACTTAGATATCCTATTCCTCCACCTAAAAAAGGGGGTAGATAGGAGGGTGTAGGACCAATGTTCATAGAGCTAAGTATCTTTTTAAGAGCATTAAAGGGATTTTCTTTCTTATTTTCTATCTTTCTTTTTTTTGGTTTTACTATCGATGTTAATTTCCCTTTATTTTTCATTACTAAGAAGGGATCAACTGCTAAAAAGGAGTAGCGTCCGAGATTACTCCTGTATACTCCATCTCCACTGTCCAGAAAAGAGAAATAAGGTCTTTCGGCCAGCAAAGGGATTATTTCAGAAAGAGGAAAACGGGGAAGTTCTTCTATAATAATTTTTTTCATATACAACCTGATAATTTAAAATATATTCTTAATTAATATAAACTAAGGTAATTGTCAATTTTTAAAAATCTGGGTAACCTGAGAGAATCAGGTTATCGTTGTTGACGAGGACGATTTTAGAGCTATGATTTTATAAAAAGTTTTATATGCAGCTTATTCCAAGGAGAATCAAATGTTAAATGTAGATGAGCAGCTCCATTTGATAAAGAGAAATACCGCAGAGGTAATACCAGAGGATGAACTTGCAAGAAAGATAAAACGCAAGGGTTCTCTAATTATAAAATTTGGAGTAGACCC
>JAGGZA010000143.1 GCA_021162265.1 Candidatus Aerophobota bacterium
ATTCGTCAAACCAAATTGTTCTTCTTTAGGAAACTTCCTTGTAAAGATGTATATCTTTTTCACCAATTCCATTGCCTTCTGCCAAACAGTTAAATCCCTATAATCTCTTATCTCACTCATCTTTCCTTCGGCTACCCGTTACCCGTTAATTCACTGTTATCGGCTCTAACTGCAAAATTTCTTCTTCGGCGCCTCCTGAACCCAATGAACCCCCTTTTTCTTCAGCAGGAAAAGCAGTCGTTGTCGGCGTCTCCTCCCAGTATCGGACAATGTGGGGAGTGATAAAGATGACAATCTCGGTCTGCTCCTTCGTTTTAGTTTCATATCTAAATAAATTACCGAGTAAAGGAATATCGCCGAAAAAATGAACCTTCTTTTTCGTCCCCACATCAGAGTGTGAAAGCAAACCACCAATAATCACTGTATTCCCATCTTTCACCAACACCCTTGTGCTGACCTTGCGTTGGAGTTTATCCATATAATTACCCAGAGAGGATTTGGTTGCTCTACTTACCTCTGGTTCGAGGATCAGGGTAATTTCATCTTTGGGGTTAATATGGGGAGTAACGGTCAGTTTTGTGCCAATGTCCATTCGCTTAATCTCCTCCCCCGTAGGGTTTCCTTCCTCATCATAAGTTGTGGTCACTCCCACTACCATATCCCTGGTAATATCAATTACTGCCTCCTCATTATTTAAAACACAAACCTTAGGCTTTGCCAGGTATTTAGTGCGCGTATCTGTCAAAAGAAGGTCTAAGATAGCCTGTGTACGGCTGGCACTTAAGGTAGCTGCGGGAAACTTTGCCCCATGAAAAACACTCTTCATTAAATCACTACTGGGAGCTGTCCAGGTCAGAGTAGTTGTCCAGTCGATACCTAACTGGTCGGTTAGTCCGGCAACCGTCTCCAAAATCTCGGCCTCAATCACTACCTGTGGAGTGGGGGTATCAATCTCCTTAATAGTCTTTTCAATCCGGGCAAAGTTTGCCGGGATGTCAGTAACAATCAGGGAGTTTGTCCGGCCATAGCAGATTACCTTTCCGTGCTCGGTGAGAATATTCTCAATCACCTCCTGCATATCGTGGCCCTCTTCTTCACCATCGCCATCCTCCTCGTCTTCTTCCTCTACCTGGGCATAATTAAGAGTAAACACCTTGGTAATTGTCTCTATCACGGGTTCGGCGGTCTGTTTGACGATAAAGATATTGCTGTCAGGCGCCTGTTCATAGGTCAGGTTATTACCTTTGAGAATGGTATTCAGAGCGTCTTCTACAGAGACCTTGTCCAGATATAGAGTAATCTTGCTATCCTTAATATTCTCGCCGGCAATGAAATTCAAGCCTGACTGCTGGGAAAAGATTTTAAGCACATCCTTCATATTGGCGTCCTGAAAGTCCATTGAGATAGTAGGCATCTCCTCTTCTTTAGCCGTAACTTCTTTGCTAATCTCTTCTGGTTTCCCCGAAATAACCTCGGTGCGATTTATCTGCGGCTTTTCTTCAAGAAAAGGTTGAACCTTGGAAACATCTTTTTCTTGCTCCTTTAGCCACTCTTTATACTTCGCCATTCCTCCTGCCTCACCCTGCTCTAACTGCTTAATATCCTGAGCGAAAACAGCAAAGGGCAAAGAGCAAAGGGCAAAAATAAAGAAAAGAATGAAAGAAAATTTTCTCATTAGAACCTCCGTTAATGATTAATTAACCTAAATATAACAAGTAGGCAGTTGGCAATTGGCAGTAGGCAACTTCCTGTCCTCCACTTTGCCTACTCCCTACTGCATACTGCTTACTGCTTTTTCCTTGCCTACTGCATACTGCTTACTGCTAACTATTTCTTTGGTCTAATTGTGAACACCTTTCCTTGATATATCAGAATTACGCCTTCTTTCCTTATCTCCAAAACCTCGGCTCCCGAGATTCTATCTCCCTTTTGAACTACTTGATTGTTGATAATCGCCCGCGGCTCGTAACCCCATGTCCAACCCTGCAGATTCATTTGGGGCAAAATAGCCTCCTCTCTTGCCGTTGTCGGTATTTCTGCTCCCACGATATCTAAAGGACTGCGAAAAACGTCTCTCTTAGCAGGTTGATATTCAATAGTAGGATAATCAAACTTTTCTTTTGTCCTTATTTTTGCTTTCTTTTCTTTTTTCTTTTTTTGAGGAATCTCCTTGATTTCCTTGCCTTCTAAGGCGGCTAATATCTTTTTCTTATCCTCTTCGGAGGCATCTTTAAATTTCTTGCTTTTTACTATTGATTCTCTAACAATCTGCTCGCTCCTTTTAGGCTTTCCTTGAGGTCTGATGTACTTATACCCCCGCCAGAGCAAAAGCCCAAAAATCAACAGCAAAGGCAAAATAGCGATCTTTTCTATCTGTGTTTTTTTCATATTTACCCTGTTAAATAGTTGCGAAGCAAATTTAACAGGGTGAACCCCGTTAAATCCGGCAAAGGCAGAATTCGCCATAGGCGAATTATTTAACGGGACGAGCAAAATAAACTTATATTCAACTCTCCTTCTACTTTTATTTCCTCGCTCGAACTCAATTCTCCAATCTCTTGTTTCTCAAAATCCATCCCCTCCACTAAAATAAATTGCTCAGAGCTCTCTAATTTAGAAATAAATTTACCTAATTCATTGTAGCTTGCTTTTAGAGACAAATCTAAGGGTAATTTTTGATAATAATTTTCTCTTTGTAAATTCCCTGGTTTAATCGAAATGACTTCTACACCACTCGCATCAGCCAATTTGCTGACATAGTTAATAAAATGTGAGGTATCTTTACTTAGAGAGAGACGGGAGTTGTATCTTCGCACATCTTTTTGAAATTTATCTAATTCTTTCAATAATCTATTTTTTTCTTCTTCTTTCTTCCGAGCAATCTCTATCTCCTTTATCTTTCTCTTTGCCGGCTGATAGATAAAGCCCACCCCCACAACTGCGACAAACAAAATCACTCCCACAGAAACAATTATTGTCTTTAGTTTATAGCTTATGTTCACCTTTACTCCATCGTTATCTCAAAATCGGTAATCTTATGCCTTCTTTTGTCCCTCTGGCTGATAGGTCCTATTCGGGGAGGTTCTTTAAAACCTTCGTTTAAAATGTTATCTTTCTGAATAACTGATAGCAAATTAGTAACTACTTCGGTTTCTTTTTGTTTATCTCCCAAAAATACCGAACCTTTTAAAATTAAACTACGAGGATTCTCGTTCCAGGTAAGATTTCTTATCCAAACACCCTCGGGTAAAACCTTGTTCAGCTCATTTAATTTTGCGGTCAAAAATATTCTTTTGCCGATTATCCTCTTTAAAGTAAAGTTTTTGCGCTTTAGACTCTCTCTACGGGATTTTAATTGGGAAATATTCAGACCCCTTATTTCAGCAGAGACCCTTGGCCGTTGGTTTATTACTTTATCTAATTCATCCTTTGCTGTTCTTAGCTGATTATTGCTGATGAAAAAAACTCCACCTAAAATTAAAACCGCCAAAATCCCTTCAACGATTACTGTCTTTTTAAAATTTTCTTTTTCCAACGCCTTTTTCCTGATAAGTTCTTCTTGCTGCCATAAATTTATTTCCAAACTTGATTTTGTTATTCCCTTTAAAGCCAAGCCAGCCGCAAAGCAAAATCCTGATGGTAAACCTTCAGCACTAACAAGCTTTCTCGTTACTTCTCCTAATTCAACATTTATCTTAAAATTTTCTTTAAAACTCTCTACTAATTTTGGTTCTATCTCTTCATCGCTGCAAAGAATTATTTTGTCTATCTTTTCCTGCTTCAGCTTTTTCTCATAATAATTAAAAGAAAACCTTATCTCCTGCAATAAATTATCAAAAGAGGATTTCTCTTTTTCGTCGGGGGTTATTTTAATATCACGTACAAAATAAAAGATGTTATTTTTTAATATATTAACATTGGCGTTATCTCCGATAATGTTCACAATTACCGTTGACTCCTGAGGATCTATCTGCTCATTTAATCGTAGAACTCTGCTTGCTGATGAAGAAATTGGTTCTAAAACAAGCACTTTCAGGTCTATTTGGGATAGGTCAAAAATTATCCCTTGCACCTCTTTTTTTTGGGCAGCGGCAAAAACTACCTCCATTCTTTTTTCTTCTTCCTTCTTAACTACCTGAAAATCAAAAAACATATCCTCAATGTTAAAAGGAATATGCCTCTTCGCTTCAAATTTTATAGCTGACTTCCATTCCTGTTCGGGAATGAGTGGCATCTGAAAATATCTAAGCAAGGTACTCTCTAAAGGAAGATTGACAATCACCTCTTCTATCTTGAGCTTGCTTTTACGGATTGCCCTCTTTATTGCTTGCATAATTACAGTATTATCAACAACAGAAGGGTTTTTATCAACAACCCGCCTTTTTAAGGGCTTGTCCTCCTTATCTTTGGGGATATTTTTCTCTTTGTCTCCTTGAGTGCGGCGTTCAATAATCTCCTCGCGGGCAAAACCAATAAGTTTAGGACCAGCAGTAGTCCTCTCCAATTGCACTAAATCGATAAACTTAGGCCCAATATATAAACCCGTTACTCTCTTTTCTCTTGTCTTCATTGTTTTTTAAATTACGCTTCACTACAAGGAATTGCTAAAAGCAATTCCTTAATAAGAATAAGGAACCTTGGAAATATAATCTTCGTTGTCTTTTGAAGTTACCTTGATTTCTATACCGTCGCTATCAGTCGCACATCCGTTGAGTCCACCTCCAGCTTCACAATACCTAAATTCAAGAGCGCTAATTTGGGTAATTATCTCCTCAGCATCGCAGGCTGCTGGCCATCCACTGTTATAAATCCATGTGCATTTTTTAAAATCAGTGCCATCAAGCCAATATTTGTATTTCTCATCATCATCACTTTCATCTCCTGAATTATCCTTATCTACATATAAAGTAGTAAGTCCGTGAGGTTCTGCAGGACTACCCCAGATGTCTGTATCTCCATCACTTGGCGTCGCTGACCCAAATGTTTCACTTATGTCTATTCCTACTTCTCTCACTCCCTTTATAACATACTCCATTGCCAGATTTGCTTTATGTTGATTAACTGCCTGCTCGGATGTATTGGTAAAACTCTTTTGGCCGGCTATGAACATAGTAATTATTCCTAAAAAGACCACCCCAACAATTACTCCGGCAACAAGGAGTTCAACAAGGGTAAGGGCTCTCTCGGGTTGCGGGTTGCGGGTTGCGGGTTGCGGGCTTTTTAGAAAATGGGTTCTCATTTTAATAAGTTACTGTAGCCTCTATCATATATTCATCTTCGCCAAGAGTAACACCGGGAGGAGTATAATGGTCATGGTCACCAATTACTTTCACATTTGCTAAATTTAATCCTTCCCAAGTTTCGCCACCAGCATTTGGAATATCTATAGGATTGGCAGCAGTTAAAGCAGAAGTATCAGGGAATCCACTCTTCTGCACTTCATACACCGCCTTCTGAATTCCTCCCAGAGCAAAATGGTAAGCCCTTTCTTTATCTACGGACTTTTCTTTGACGAGCTTATAATGGTTATAAGATAAACTGATAATCCCGGCGCCGACAACTGCCAGGATAACCGCAATCACTATTGCGGCAACTAATTCTAATCCACCTTTGTTGTTTTTTATGTTCATCTTTAATAAGCACGCATCCCGAAATTTCGGGATTGCTGTGCGCATTGACCCAGCACTTATTTACTAAACAATGCTTGAGGGCAAAATCATAACTTTTAGCTTATAAAATAGTTTTACCCACAACAACACTTTGTAGTAAATAAGTGCTGGGAAATTCAACTAACAAATTTGCGAAGCACTTGCATACTCCGCAAATTTGAGTTTCATTTATCTCTTTGTCCAACTGAGTGTAAAATCAACTTGTTTATAGGGATAAGTTATATTATTAAGAGAAGTGCTTGATGTTGTTTCCTCTATCTGCCAACCTTCCCCTGGTAAACTGCCATAGGAGCCAGTAGCATCAACAAGCCCTCCATAATTCTTTACCGCCTCCCAATGCTCTGCAAAATTATATTCTTTCCCGGTAACCTCCTCCAGTATCTTTGTCCGCACATCACCCAAGGCAGTAATCTTATCGCCGGCCTTATAGGTTGTCTTTTTAGCCACCACAAATACTCCCAGCATCCCTACGGCAATAATTCCTACAATCACCGAGGCTACTAAAACCTCTACCAATGTCATTCCTTTTTTATTTTTCATCATTTCTCTCCTCCCTAATATTGGCAACTTTTATTCCATTTGCCTACTGCTTACTGCATACTGCCTACTTTTTCTCAAACATCCTCCTATCCACCTCAATCCCCTTTGTCTCTAATTCTTCAATAAAAGTAGGGAGAAAACCAGTGGGCTCAAAAGACCCAATGACCTTTCTATTTTTATCAATTCCCTTTTGTCTAAAAATAAAAATATCCTCCAACACAATATTACCATTTTCTTTAATACCTGTCAACTCTGAAACGCAAATAACCTTACGCGAACCATCGGGCATCCGCGAGGTCTGAATTATCAAGTCCACTGCCGCCGCAATCTGCTGGCGGATAGCCCGCACCGGCAGATCCATCCCGCTCATCAGTACCAATGTTTCC
>JAGGZA010000124.1 GCA_021162265.1 Candidatus Aerophobota bacterium
AAAAGGTCTGCTCCCATACCTGCGGTATCTCCCACATTATCGCCAACATTATCAGCTATTACTCCCGGGTTGCGAGGGTCATCTTCAGGAATTCCCGCCTCAACTTTACCCACAAGGTCTGCTCCAATGTCAGCGCTTTTAGTATAAATTCCTCCGCCCACACGAGCAAAAAGAGCAATAGAACTTGCTCCCATAGCAAATCCGTTAATAATGATGGGATTTTTAGTAAAGTAGTAAAATATTCCCAGTCCAATTACCCCGAGACTTGCTACGGAGATACCCATCACTGATCCGCCTCTAAAGGCTATACTCAGTGCTCGAGGAGTTCCTCCGTCAATTGCTCCCTGACAGGTTCTACTGCTGGAGCGAGTAGAGGCTTTCATTCCTAAAAACCCAGCCAGCATAGAGGATAATGCACCACACAAAAAGGCAACGCCAGTCCATACTGTAAGAAGTATAGTCAGCACTACAAACATACAAGCTACAAATATTGCTATTATTTGATACTCTCTCTTTAAGAATACCATTGCTCCTCTGTGAATGTATTCCGCTATTTTAATCATAGTTGTATTTCCTGAAGGGAACCTCTTTATGTAAAGGTAAGTGATTATAGCAAATATCATTCCTGCTATGCCTATCCAGGGAGTAATTGCTGTGGCTGTTTGTAGATGCATCTATTCCTCCTTGATAAGATTTATTTTATCACTTTAAAATGAAGCTAATTATAGAATTGTATTTTCAATTGTCAAGCAAGTTAGGGGGTAATAAGGTGAATCTTACACGGGATATCTGGAAAGCTCGAGATGCTTGTCACAGATATATAACTTTAGTGAAATTGACCTTAAAGGATAATCTGGTATGATGTTTTCAGGAGGTATTTATGAGCAAAAAACTTTACAGGTCAAGGGAAGATAAGATTATAGGAGGTGTGTGTGGGGGTCTTGCTAAGTACTTTGATGTTGACCCAACTTTAATCCGTATACTTGCAGTGGTTAGTATATTTATTAATGGGATCGGGATTATTGCTTATATTATAGCCTGGATCATTGTTCCCCTTGAGCCATCCAATTCTAACAGAACAGAAGATATATCAGATGAGGAAATAAGAGTTTTAACTGCAGGGGATAAAGTCCAGAGAAGAAGGATTGCAGGAGGTCTTATTTTAGTGGTAATAGGTGGAGTTTTCCTGATGCATGCTTATATACCCTGGTTTGGTCTTCGTAAACTGTGGCCTCTTATTCTTATAGCTATAGGGCTTGTTATTATTGTTGATACTCTTCTTAAGAGAAAAAAATAACAAATATTTGACTAAAAAATAATTTGGAGTATATTTATTATCAAAATACATACAAAAGTAAATTTTAATGAAAATTATTTATTTAAATCCTTCTTGCTACTGGCAAGGAGGATTTTTTTATAGGTGGGTTTATGAAAATTATGAACTTAGAGGAAATTGAAAGGGTTTTAAAACGCCTCTGTCAGAAGTTCTTAAGTAAGAACGAAAATCTTGACGGGTTAATAGTTGTTGGTATTCAGAGGAGGGGAGCAGTGCTTGCTGAAAGAATAAGCAAGCTTATTAAGGACATAAAAGGGCAAAAAGTTCCTGTGGGAACCCTGGATATTAACCTGTATCGAGATGATCTGTCCCGTATCTCCTACCAGCCAGTTATAAGAAGTACCAACATTCCTTTCTCAATAGACGATAAGCATGTGCTACTTGTTGACGATGTTCTCTATACTGGAAGGACAGTGAGGGCAGCCCTTGATGCTCTTCTTGACCTTGGACGTCCAAAGAAAATAGAACTTATGGTTCTTCTTGATAGAAACTGTCGGGAGCTTCCCATTCAAGCAGACTACACAGGTAAAAAAATTATCCTCTCATCAGACAAGATGGTGGAGGTAAAGTTGAGAGAAGTTGATGACAGGGAAGAGGTTGTAGTCCTCAAGAGGGGAGAGGATGAGATTTGAAAGAAAAGACCTTCTTGATTTGCGGAGCCTGTCTGCAGAAGAAATTAATTTAATTTTAAATACCGCTGCCTCATTTCGTGAAGTTCTCGAACGTCCAATTAAGAAGGTTCCTACTTTAAGAGGAAAAACCATAGCGAATCTTTTTTTTGAGCCAAGTACCAGGACAAGGTTATCATTTGAATTATCAGCCAAGAGGTTAAATGCTGACATTGTAAATTTTTCTTCCTCCACAAGCAGTGTACTGAAAGGAGAAAGTCTTTTAGATACTGCAAGAAATATCGTAGCTATGAAAGTGGATGCTTTAGTTGTTCGTCATTCTTCCCCCGGGGTGTCTCATTTCTTAGCACAAAAGCTTCCCGTTAGTATAATTAATGCTGGCGATGGGGCTCATGAGCATCCCACTCAAGGATTACTTGACCTCTACAGTATCAGGGAGAGAAAAGGAAATATAGCTAATCTAAATGTTGCTATTATTGGTGATATAGCTCACTCCCGTGTGGCTCGGTCGGATATATGGGGTTTAAATAAGATGGGAGCAAGGGTAAGAGTTTGTGGTCCACCTACACTTATACCAAAAGACATTGAGAAGTTAGGAGTTGAGCTAACTTATTCTATAGAAGAGGCTTTGCTGGATTGTGATGTTGTGATTATGTTAAGAATCCAGAGAGAAAGGCAGAAGGTTTCACTTGTACCCAGCCTGCAGGAATACAGGGATTTTTTTTCTCTAAATCGTGAGAAACTAAAGTTAGCAAAGCCCGATGTTCTGATTATGCATCCAGGACCTGTAAACAGAGGCGTAGAAATTCCGGCAAAAATTGCCGATTCCAGACAGAGTATTATTTTAAATCAGGTAACCAATGGAATAGCTGTGAGAATGGCTGTTCTCTATCTGCTGTTAGTTCATTCATCAAGGTGAGATTATGTCTTTGCTAATTAAGAGAGGTAAAATTGTTGACCCTGCGTCTGGATGTGAGGAAGTGCTTGATATTTTTGTGCAGGGAGAGTACATAAGAAAAATAGGCGAAAATATAAAATCCCCTGCAAAGGAAATCATAGATGCGGAAGGGAAAATAGTACTCCCCGGTCTTGTAGATATGCATACTCATCTTCGTCAACCTGGAAGGGAAGACGAAGAAACCATTCAAACAGGAACCTTTGCTGCAGCAAGAGGTGGGTTTACTACCGTGTGCTGTATGCCTAACACAACTCCAACCATAGATACACCTGCCGTTACTGACTATATATACAGGGAAGCAAAGAGAAGCGGGGTGGTTGAGGTTTTTCCCATTGCAGCTATAACTGTTGGTCAAAAAGGGGAGAGGTTATGCGAAATGGGTAGATTAAAGAAAGCAGGAGCAGTGGGATTTTCTGATGATGGGTACTGGGTGGTTGATTCTAACCTGATGAGAAGAGCTTTTGAATATGCAAAGATGGTAAACTTGCCTCTCATTTCTCATTGTGAGGATCCTTATCTTAGTAGAGGAGGTTGCATGAATGAGGGATACTGGTCCACAGTTCTTGGCTTTCCCGGGATACCTCAGGAGGCTGAAGAGATAGCGGTGTTCAGAGATATTTCTTTACTTAGATTAACAAATTCCAGGCTTCATATAGCCCATATTTCTACTCGAGGGGCAGTTGAGCTTGTTAAGAGTGCAAAGGAGGAGGGTTTAAATTTAACAGCGGAGGTTACTCCTCATCATATTGCTCTGTCTGACGAAGAGGTTAAAACCTTTAACACCAATACCAAAGTTAATCCACCTCTGAGGACGAGAGAGGATATTGAGGTTTTAAAGAATGCTTTAAAAGATGGTGTGATAGATGTTATAGCTACCGATCACGCTCCTCATGCACAACAGGAAAAGGAACTTGAGTACTCGCAAGCTCCTTTTGGAGTTACAGGTCTTGAAACAGCACTTGGTATTGTAATTAAGGAATTAGTAGAGCCTGGAGTTTTAACTTTAAAAGAGGCAGTTGCAAAGCTCACTATAAATCCTTCTCAAATTCTTGGGATTGATAGAGGTAGAATTATGGAAGGAGGAATAGCTAATTTAGCTATAGTTGATCTTTCCAGGGTGTGGGAGGTGAAGGAAAATGAGTTTTTTTCTTTAAGTAGAAATTCTCCTTTTATTGGCTGGAAACTTCCTGCAAAGGTAGAGTTTACTATTTTTAAAGGAAAGGTGGTTTATAGCCAGCAGATAGAGGTAAAGGTAAGGGGAAGGTGGTAAGGATGGATAGCAAAAAAATAATGATTCTGGGTGGAGGACCAAATAGAATTGGTCAGGGAATAGAATTTGATTACTGCTGTGTTCAAGCAGCCTTTGCCCTTAAGGAAGAGGGATATACAGTGATTATGGTTAACTGCAATCCGGAGACAGTTAGCACAGACTATGATACCTCCGATAAACTCTACTTTGAACCGTTAACTGTTGAAGATGTTCTGAATATTTACGATAACGAGAAACCCGGAGGGGTTATTGTCCAATTTGGAGGGCAAACTCCTTTAAATATAGCGCGAGAATTAATGAAAGAGGGACTTCCTATAATTGGTACTTCGCCAGAAAGCATTGATAGAGCTGAGGACAGGAAGAAGTTTTCTCAACTTATACAGAAGTTGAAGTTAAAACAGCCTCTCAATGGAACTGGTAGGTCTTTTGCTGAAGCACAGGAGGTTGCAAGGAGGATAGGTTATCCTGTTCTGGTAAGACCATCTTATGTTCTGGGGGGAAGGGCAATGGAGATAGTATACGATGAGAGGTCTCTGGAAGAGTATATGCGTCAAGCTGTAGAAGTATCACCAGCTCACCCTGTTCTTATAGATAAGTTTATAGAGGATGCTATTGAAGTAGATGTTGATGCAGTAGCTGATGAAGAAAGGTGTGTTGTTGGAGGGATTATGGAACATATTGAACAAGCAGGTGTTCATTCAGGAGATAGTAGCTGTAGCCTCCCTCCTTATACCCTCTCAGAAGAAATTGTCCAGGAATTAAAAACGCAGACCTATGCCCTTGCCAGAGAGTTAAAGGTAATAGGACTTTTAAATATTCAATTTGCTATAAAGAATAAGGAAATTTATATACTGGAGGTTAATCCCAGAGCTTCAAGAACCGTTCCTTTTGTTGGGAAAGCTACCGGTATTCCTCTTGCCAAGATAGCAGCGAAAGTAATGATTGGGAAAAAATTAAGCGAGATAGGTTTTACAAGAGAAAAACAAATAAATCATATTGCAGTAAAGGAGGCAGTTTTTCCCTTTATTAGATTCCCCGGTGTTGATATTATTCTGGGTCCAGAAATGAAATCAACAGGGGAAGTTATGGGTATTTCCGATAATTTTGGTATTGCTTTTGCAAAAGCCCAGATGGGAGCAGGGCTTCCTTTGCCTTTAAAGGGGACTGTTTTTATATCTGTGGCAGATAAGCACAAACCTTATGTTGTTTCCCTTGCTCGTGAGCTTCAAGAGCTGGGTTTTAACCTGATAGCTACTTCAGGAACAGCCGCTTTTCTTAAGAAAATGGGTATTAAGGTTAAGATGGTTAAGAAAATTGCAGAGGGTCGTCCCAATATTGAAGATTATATAAAGAACAGGGAGATTGATCTTATATTTAACACTCCTATTGGCAAAGGACCAAAATTTGATGAATATAGAATACGTAGAGAGGCAACCATTCGTCAAATTCCTATTATAACTACTATCCCGGGTGCAAGGGCAGCAGTAGACGGTATTAAAGCTATGAAAGGGGGGAAGATACAGGTTAGTCCTTTACAGGATTACCATAAACATCAATCCGGATAGTATTTTTTTACCCAGGGTGTAATATCATCCTCCTCTATTTTTATGATTTTCATTTCCCTTTCTGCTGATTCTGGTGAATCCGAAGCATGAGCTCCATTTTTTATAACATCATGACCAAAGTCCTTTCTTACTGTTCCAGGAGCAGCTTCCTCGGGATTTGTTTCTCCCAGGACGTTTCTTATTTTTTTAATGGCATTTTCTCCTTCGTAAACAAGAGCAAGACATTTCTCAGGACCGGGTTTTTCTTTTTCTTCGGGAGGGGTCCTTTTCGGGTTTTTGCCTGTCATGAATTGAACTATTTTATTGAATTCATGTTCAGCTTTAAATGTTTTTAGCTGGTCTGCAATTTTTTCTTCTATTCCAGGAGGAAGCTCAAAGTCTAACTTTTCTTGCAGGGCAGATCTTACCTCCTTTATCAAAGCTTTTTTCATCTTTTCTGCCAATCTTCCCTTTATAGGGGCATAGAATTCCTCTGCCTGTTTTACTCCCATACGTATAACTTTTGCTCCCACAATAAAAAGACCGGTTTGAGAAAATCTGTCTATTATATTTCCTGCTTTTGAACTAAGTTCCTGAAAACTATCCGGTTTTATAAGAACAAGAGTTCTTTCAGGAGTAATCCCGGGAGGATAGGGAATGACATTTTTAAGCAAACCACCATCTCTGTTAGAATACTTAGCCCAGACTTTTATTTCCTTCTCTACCTCATTTTTATTGGTTCCTATAAGCACGGCAGGTTCAAAATACTTAATTTCACCATCTTCCTCAATGTAATCTCCATAAGTTCCTCTTATGGTTTCTCCTATGGATACTCTGGTAATATGACCTACCACTCTTTTAAGCTCTTCAATAGCATTTTCCCCTTCAAATAACAGGAGCATTACCCTGGGTTGAAATCCATTTTTATTTCTGGATAGGTAATTTTGGTAAAGATACTTTTCTATCTCTCTTATTATTTTTCCTTCTTTATTGTCTTTGCTATGAGAAGAGGTAAGAATTTGTGCATATTCTTTAATCAACTCTTCACTGGGAGTAAACATTCGAGCAGCAACAAGGCTTAACTTTCCCCAGGATAGGAGTCTATTTATTACTCCTCCTGTACGTGATTTTCTAATAGTATAGGGGTTTATCAACACATAGCCAAGTTCTTTTGCCATTGTTCACATCCTTTACTGGTATTTGTAATATACAATACAAAAACAAGATAAATATGTCAACATTCCCCTTATTTTTTAATCTATGTAATTCTGATTGCATTAAAGATTGCAAGGAGAGCAACACCTACATCGGCTATGGCGATAACTGGAGCATCATTTATCCCATCCCATTGAAAAAGTCAGGTAATTCTGTAATTATGAGTATAGATATTCATTCGGTGTCCTCTTACAAAGCCAATCAGGGTAAGGTTAAGTTTTTCTGCCAGACTCACTGCTAAATCTGTAGGAGCTGAGCGAGAAGCAATGATAGATACCTTTCTCCTTGCTGCTTTGATCAAGATTTCCGAGCTTATTCTCCCGCTTGTCAGGATAGCCTTATCCTGAGTGGAAATCCCCTTTATAAAACATTCGCCAAATACTTTGTCCATCGCATTATGTCTGCCAATATCCTCGGAGAAGACTTCTATACGTTCCTGACTGCATAGAGCGCAGGAGTGGACTCCACCTGTATTCTTGAAAGTTAAAGACCTCTTCTGGAGTTCCTCCATTAAGTTAGATATTTTTTCCCAGGAGTATTTAACCTGAATTTTTAGAGGAGTAAGCTCTTGAATATAAACGCTCTGATTGAAAGTAACCGCCTTACCACATCCTGACCCAACTGCTTTTTTTAAAAGAGAATTTTTAATATCAGGGAAATTTTCTTCTAAACCTATTTTAATGTGCCAGTCACTTTTATTTAAGTTTAAGTATTTTATTTTTGTTTCTTCTTTAATAAAGCCTTCAGACAAAAGAAAACCAATGGCTAAATACTCTAATTTATCAGGACTACACTGTAAAGTTATAAGTTTATTCTCGTTTACTACAATAGTTAGGGGAATTTCACATACTATCCTGTCTTTTAATTTTTCCCTTTTCTCAGAAGACATCTGGAGTATGTTTACGTCTATACTTAAATTCACTCTTTACTCCTGACAAACTCAATGAAATATTTATTATTTTATTTATTTTTTTTATTCTTCTTAGCCAGATAATCCTCTATGGCTGCCTTTAAGGCATCCTCAGCTAAGACAGAGCAGTGCATTTTAATGGGAGGAAGTCCATCCAGAGCTTCTGCCACGGCCCTGTTGGATATCTTTAGTGCTTCTTTAACTGTTTTACCTTTAACCATCTCTGTTACCATGCTACTTGTGGCAATAGCTGCTCCGCATCCAAACGTCCTGAATTTAGCATCAACAATTTTATCATCCTTTACCTTGATATAAAGCTCCATAACATCGCCACAGATAGGATTTCCTACGCGGCCAACCCCATCAGGGTTTTTTATCTCTCCTACATTACGGGGATGTTTGAAATGCTCCATTACCTTTTTACTGTACAGCGCCCATTGGTCTTTCATCTTAACCTCTGTATTCTTTTGATTTTGCTTCTTTACCAAATGGAGATATTGCTCTCAGTTTTTCAACGATAGAAGGTAAAACACTAATTACCCGATCTATATCCTTTTGTGTGGTATTGCGTCCCAGACTGAATCTTAAAGATCCATGAGCAACTTCTGCAGGAACGCCCATAGCCAGGAGCACATGGGATGGTTCTAAGGAACCAGAGGTACAGGCAGACCCACTTGATACACATATTCCCTCTAAGTCCAGGTTTATAAGCATAGATTCACCCTCTACGTATTTTACACATATATTTAGAATTCCAGGAAGTCTGCGGTGAGGATGACCATTTAAAATTATATCATCTATTCGCTCATTTAAGCCTTTATATAGTTTGTCTCTTAACTCTCTTAGCCTTTTTTCCTCATTGGCCATTTCCTTACTCGCTATCTCACAGGCTTTTCCCAGTCCGACAATTCCCGGAACATTCTCTGTGCCGGCTCTTCTATTTCTCTCATGATGACCACCGTGGATAAGAGGTGAAATCTTCACCCCTTTCCTTACGTATAATGCTCCTATTCCCTTTGGTCCATACAATTTATGTCCAGATAGAGAAAGCATATCTATTCCTGATTCTTTGACATCTATAGGTACTTTTCCTGCCGTTTGTACAGCATCAGTGTGAAAGTAAATCCCTCTTTCTCTGGCGATTTTAGCAATCTCTTGAATAGGCTCAATGGTTCCAACTTCATTGTTGGCATGCATTATGCTAATAAGTATGGTCTTGTCTGTCAAACTCTTTCTTAATTCATCAAGGTCAATTACTCCAAATTTGTCTACAGAGATGTATGTAACTTTTAATCCCTGTTTTTCAAGCCATTTGCAGGTATTTATAACCGCATGATGCTCTATTCTGGAAGTTATAATATGATTTCCTCTTTTTTTGTTTGCAAACGCTACACCCTTTATAGCCATATTATCTGCTTCGGTTCCTCCACCTGTGAAGATAATTTCTTCAGGTTCAGCATTTAATAGCCTGGCAACTTTTTCCCTCGCTTCTTCAATTGCTCCTTTTGCTTTCTGAGCTAATTGATAGACAGATGAGGGATTCCCATAAATCTGGTTGAAGAAAGGGAGCATCTCCTCTATTACCTCAGGATGACAGGGAGTGGTAGCGGCATAATCCAGGTATATTTTTTTCATTTTTTATTTTCTCCTTTCTCAAGTGGAGGCAAGACTTTAATGAAATCCTGCCTCCTTAAGTTATTAACAGCACCTTCTGTGAGGTTTTATGTATTTCTCCGGTTCCTTTTCAAAAGGCTCCTTACATACAGGAGCACAAAAGTAATACATTTTTCCTTTGTATTCAAGCTTTGCTGGGGCTTTTTCCTCATCAACTTCCATTCCGCAAACAAGGTCCTTAACCATTATTCTCACCTCCTCTCAATTAATAGGTCTTTCCTTCAATGGTTTAA
>JAGGZA010000056.1 GCA_021162265.1 Candidatus Aerophobota bacterium
GGAGGATGGACAGGACGACTTTACTACTACGAAAATGTGGGTAGTGCCACAAAATCAGTATGGATACAATGCGATAGCATGTTTAATAACATCTACGTGGGATCCTACGAAGCTCCTGGTTTAGCTGATTTAGATGGTGATGGTGATGTTGATTTAACCCTGGGAGAAGGAGATGCAGTGCTCAATTATTATCAGAACCTGCTTTTATCAAGTGACAATACACCTCCTGTAATCAGCAATGTAACGGTAGAGCCTTCTCTGGTAAAACCCAATGTTGCAACTACCTTTACTGTCACTGCCAGTATTTCTGATGCAAAAAGTGGAGTAAGCTTATCAACTACTCTTGCTCATATTCAGAATCCTGATGAAAATGATTTAGCCTCCTTCCTTTTATACGATGATGGAACTCATGGCGATGAGATTTCTGGAGATGGTATTTTCACTGGACAGTGGACAGGATCAGTACCCGGGATATCCTACGTTGACATAACGGCATCTGATAATCTCGGGAATCAATCTGAAGCTGAAAATGCTGCCAGTATCCTTAGTGACACCGTTTATCCTGAAGTTCAGATAACTTCTCCCCTGAGCGGTGCTCTTATATCAGGGGTTGTTTTAATTGAGGGAACCGCTGAGGATGACAACTTCAAGAACTACATTCTCTCATTTGGTGAGGGAACTGATCCTTTAACCTGGACCACGATCACCATTTCAACTAATCCTGTAAGCGCCGGTATTCTTGCTACCTGGGACACAGGTAATATAAGTGGGACATTCAGCCTGAAATTAACAGCCGAAGATAGGGTACAAAATAAAAGTGAGGATAAGATCGTAGTCATTGTTGACAATTCATATCCAAGAACATGGCTTATCACCTCTCCTCCCAGTGTAGTTACCAGAAGAGAACCTATCATCTTCAGCTGGCAAGGAATTGATAATATAACCGAGTCTTCCAATCTCAAGTATCAGTACAAGTTAGAAGGATATGATACAGACTGGTCAGATTGGTCTTCTGATACCCAGGTAACTTACCCTGAACTTCCCCAGGGAAGATATACTTTCTATGCCAGAGCAAAGGATGAGACAGGATCTTATCCTCCCAAGGACAACCCAGCAACTGCCAGCTTCTCTTTTACTACTCGCTATGCCCTCATTGTTTATCCCAACCCCTGGTATAACACAAAACATCAGGGATTACCCATTGTCTTCTCTGGAGTTCTTCCTGGCTCTAAGATTAAAATATATACCTTAAGTGTAGAAAAAGTAAAAGAGCTGGATGTTAGAGAAGGAATGTACGAGGTGAACTGGGATCTTTGCAATGAGCAGGGAGAGTTTGTAGGAAGGGGAATTTATTTATATATTGCTCTCTTCCCAGACGGAACAAAAAAGACAGGAAAGATCGCTGTAATTAAATAGTACCAACGAAGGAGGAGGGTATGCTAAGAATAAAAAAAATCTTTATCTTAAGCTTACTGGTGATAGGATTAGCTTTACCAGTACAGGCAAAGGATGTGGGAACAACATCTGCTAATTTTCTTAAAATTGGAGTTGGAGCAAGGGCGACTGCCTTAGGAGAAGCGTACACTGCTTTAGTCAATGACGCATCAGCTTTATACTGGAATCCAGCAGCTCTTGCCCAGATAAAAAACTCAGAGTTCTTTGCTGCCTACAACAGTTATCTCCTGGATATAGCTCAAAGTTATATTGCTTTTTGCTTTCCTTCCCCAAGAGGTAGCTTTGGAATTGGAGTAAATCATATAGATATGGGGAAAATGGAAGGTTATGATGTGGATGAGCAGGGTAATCCTGTAGCCATAGGTGACTTTGAAGCAACAAGTAGCCATATTTCCCTGGGTTATGGCAGAAAATTACCTGGAGGATGGCTTGCAGGATTATCTTTAAGCTATCTTTCTGATAAAATAAGAGATGATACAAAAAGCTCCTTTGTTGGTACAATAGGTATTTTAAAGCAATTAGGAAAAAATTGTAGAATTGGATGGGTGGTACAGAATATTGGAAACAAACTTGGTAAGGATCCCTTACCCTTGACTTTTAAAGCAGGATTAGCGGGGAGAATTTCCTCGTTCACTTTATCAGAGGAGATATGTTTCCCCAGAGACAACGATATTTACATTTGTATGGGAGGAGAGTGGGACTTGACAAGATCGTTTTCTCTCCGGATAGGATACAAAGGTGGAGAAAATGAAAACCCGGGTTTTTCTGCTGGAGCAGGTTTCAAAACAGGAAAATTCGCCTTCGATTATGCCTTCATTCCTTTTGGTGATTTAGGAAACACCCACAGAGTAAGTTTAAAGGTAAGGTTTTAAAAAATCTCTCGGCCTGTTTTGATATTTGTAACAGGTAAATTTTCAAAAAAGCAGTATCCCCGGATAGAAACTTCCAATTAAAGGTTATACTTTGTACCAAGCCTGTATAGTTGATGGTGAGTTTCTTCTTTGCTTTCCTACCTGCCTCATCATAAATTACAGGTTTTCTCAAGTCTTTTAATTCCCTTCTCTCCTTCATCATTAAATCAACTTTTCACTAACTTCTCACATTTTTAACTATCATGAGTTTCTCGGAAAATTGATATTCTTAACGAACGATCTTCTGCGATCAGGCTTTTCTGCGATAAAATTTTTGGAGAAAAAATAAGAGAAAAAGGACAAATACGAATATCAATCTCAAAAACTGATAATTTGACTTAGGTTATTAGTTTATTATAATATATTGATTAATTGGTTAATTCTTATTACTAAAACACAAAAAATAACCAGAATAAAGGAAGTTAAAAATGCCAAAACCAAAAGCTGTAATAGACTATACCAGATGTCACCCTGAGGAATGCGACACGGGTATATGTATTGCTGTAGAAAAATGCTCTTTCGGAGTGCTAAGACAGGATTCCCCAGGAGAAACACCTTATACCTTGCAGGGATTTTGTGTCGGGTGTGGTAAGTGCAGCGTAGTTTGTCCTTTTAAAGCAATTAAAATGATGTAAATAAAATTCTTAAAGAAAGGAGAAAAGAATGGCAAAAGTAGCAATAAGTTTAGACGACAAAGACATAGAGGAACTTAAGGTAATAATTATGGACAAGGATAAAGAGGAAGCTTTAAAATTTTTAAAAGAAAAGGTCTACAACCAGATAACTCATAAAGAAAAAGGTAAATTGGATGTCGTGGGTAAAACCCATCTGTAATTATAAAAAAATCCTTTGTGAGAGGCTGAATTAAGCTATTAAAAACAGAGGGAAATAATGAACAAAGAAAGATTAATTAAAGAAATTAAAGAAATAGAGAGAAAAGTAGAAGAGTTGAAGAAGAGTGTACCGGTGCATTCCCCTAAGGTTTCCATGATGCAAGAATTAGAGGACCTCGAGGAAGAGTTAGAAACCAAGAAAAAGATGTTAGAAGACATAAAGAGTAAACAAAAATAGTCAAAGCTTGTAGTCTATTTACTTTTTCTTGATGAGTTTGATGATATGGAGGTGAGAAATTATGGAAATCTCTAAGTGGAAACAGAATTTAGAAAGGGAACGTGAAGAGAAGGATAGATTTTTTCTGGAACATCCTCAGTCACCACTTTCCTTCAGGGAACGGAGTGAATTTAAAGGACTTGCTTACTTTCCCCCTAACCCAGATTACCTATTTGAGCTTGAACTACACGAACATAGAGAAAAAAAGACAATAAAAATAGCTTATACAAAGGGAAACGAACAAGAATTTCTCCGCTGGGGTGAATTTAGATTTAAAATTAATGGGCAAGAACAGATACTTCAGGCATATAAAGGTAGCCCTATTGAAGAGACACTATTTGTCCCTTTTAAGGATGGAACCTCTGGAAAAGAAACATACGGTGCAGGAAGGTATATTGACCTTGACCCTGATACAGATAAAACCATTGATGGGAAATGGATCCTTGACTTCAATAAAGCGTACAATCCATGGTGCGTTTACAGTGAAGCATATACCTGTCCTTTTGTTCCTCCAGAGAACTGGCTTAAAGTACCGATTTATGCAGGAGAAAAAAACTATCCACCCAAAAAAACACAGGAGGAATAAATAATGTCGGAAGAGACTCTCGAGGAAAAAGTTAATAAAGTGATAGCGCAAATAAGACATCCAACTATTGCTCGGACTTTAACTGACCTTGGGATAGTAAAGAATGTAATGGTCAATGGTAAAAAAGTTACTGTCACTTTAGCATTTCCCTTCCCCAACATTCCCATTAAGGATTACCTCATAGGAAGTGTTAAAGAACCTGTGGAGAAATTAGGTGCAGAAGTTGATGTTAAAGTAACAGTAATGAGCCAGGAAGAGATTCAAAAATTTTTAATTATGGAGCAGGAAAGCTGGGAAGGATAAAATGAAATAAAGTAAACTCCTAATCTAATCTTGCTGGAAACAAA
>JAGGZA010000072.1 GCA_021162265.1 Candidatus Aerophobota bacterium
CAGGTGGTGGGGCTTCTGGGACCAAATGGCGCAGGGAAAACCACTACCTTTTATCTTATAGTTGGTTTGGTACGTCCTGATGGGGGCAAGATATTCTTAAATGGGGAAGATATAACCGGCTTTCCCACTTATAAAAGAGCTCGCAGGGGAATTGCCTACCTTCCCCAAAATCCATCCGTTTTCCAGAAGTTAACTGTTGAGGAAAATCTCATGGCTATTCTGGAAACTTTAGATCTCTCGATTGGAGAAATGCAGGAAAGAGCAAATGAGCTTATGAACGAGCTTGGTGTTTCCCATTTAAGAAACAAAAAAGCTTATTTTCTCTCTGGAGGGGAACGCAGAAGAGTGGAGATAGCAAGAGCCCTTGTTACCTCTCCTTCTTTTATTCTCCTTGATGAACCATTTGCCGGAATAGACCCTATTACTGTAGCTGATATTCAGGGTATAATATTTAATCTGAAGAAAAGAGGTATAGGTGTGCTGATAACAGATCACAATGTAAGAGAGACTCTTCAGATAACTGATTTCTCTTACATAATGTACCAGGGAAGTATACTTATTTCGGGAACAAGGGAGGAACTTACCCAGAGCGAGGAGGCAAAAAAGATATTTCTTGGTGAAAAATTCAAACTATAGGTCTATAAATTTTCCCTGCTATGCTATGATGAGATTATTTGTTGTAAGTTTTCTGGCAGTTCTTATTTTTATCTTTTCTTTTACAGGATATGCTGAGGAAAAAAAAATAATAGTGGAAGCCGGGAAGTTAACATCTTTTCTTTTTCCCCGTTCAATTATTGGAGAAGGAAAGGTGGAGGTTAGATTTGGAGGAATTTTAATCAATGCAGAAAAAATTGAAGTGAATCTAACCACAGGTGAGGTAAAAGGGTGGGGTGATATTCTTCTCCAGCTTGATTCTTACAAGGTAAAAGGCAAAACTGTTGGTTTTAATTTAGTAAAGAAGGAGGGTTTTATTGAGAAGCCTCAGGGAAGAGAAGGACCCATCATCTTCAAAGGTATAAGAGCTTACCTTTCTCTTCAAGAAATGAGAATAAAGGAAGGAAATTTTACCACCTGTGATTTGCCACACCCTCATTATCATATAAAAGCAAAGACTATTGAATTTTACCCTGGAGAAAAGATTGTGGTGAGAAACGCTGTGTTTTACCTTGGATCAATTCCTTTATTCTGGACTCCTGTATATGTTTACTATTTAAAAAAGAAGAATAAATTGATGTTTCCTGATATTGGTTACAGTGAAATTGCTGGTGGATATATTAAAACCGGATATCTTTTTTATCCATTTAAAGATACACAGGGAGTTCTTCATCTTGACTATCGCCAGAGAAAAGGATGGGCAAGTGGTTTTACTCTCTCCTATTCCTCAGAAAGGGGTAAGGGTAGTGCAAGAGTGTACTATGTTAAAGAAAAGGATACAGAAAATTCAAGAGGAATTGCAAGAATTAATTATACAGGTCATTTTCCCACTCTTTCCCTTTTAAAGTTAAAGTTGAATTGCTTAAGCGATAGGCAAATTCTGGATGATTATTTTTCTGATTTACCCTTTGAGGAAAGGCAGGACTTTCCATCTTATCTTGCTCTGGATTCGAGAAGAAAAGATACCAGGCTATTTTTTCAATTACAAAAAAGGTTGAATTTTTTTGACGATTACACCGAGATGTTGCCAAGGATTAAGTTAAATATTTTACATCCCTCT
Organism: Candidatus Aerophobota bacterium; assembly: GCA_021162265.1. Taxonomy (GTDB): domain Bacteria; phylum Aerophobota; class Aerophobia; order Aerophobales; family B3-G15; genus CBFDTW01. Next base: position 1,715 of record JAGGZA010000072.1, read on the forward strand.
TCTACCATGCAGAAGCTTTACATAGAAGGACAGGCGGAACTGACGAACTTTGTTCAAGAAAAGACAATGAGGTTCTGGTCATCTCTGACTTTTTCCTACCCCTTTACTGTTTTAAGGTATATAAGGTTTAAACCAGCTTTGGGATGGGAGTTTTTTCTCTATTCGGGCAATGATAAGGCTAACTTAGATATTTTAAATCTTCAGAGTCTTGAGTTTTTTATTTCTCTAAAGGGAAGAAAAGGTAATTTAACTCATTATTTGTCGTCAACTGTTGGCTACTATCGTTCGACAAAGTCCGGTAATGATTTTCCTTCTCTGGATTATAGAGAAGAAGAAGCCAGAGAACAGAGTATATTTAAGGTTAGTCTGGAGAATAAATTTTTGTGGGGGAGTTCTTTGCCTTTTTATCTTAACCTTGGAATTAGTTACGATTTTTTATCCACTTCAGAGAAATTTAAACCAGTACAAATTTCTCTGGACTTGCCCTTTAATAATGGTAGATTCTACACTGAATTTTTTTATGATTTTTACGATGAGGTTTTTCCTTATTTTAGAAGTGGATTTAAAACAATGCAAAAAAACTGGCAGGTGAATATTGACTATACTAATAACTCCATTTTAGATAAGGAGTTTGTCACAGGTAGTACCTGTTTTGATCTGGGGAAAAATCTTTCTCTCTCAGGAAGTGTGGGTTATGATTTAAAGTTAAGAAAAATAGAAGATTTAAGTTATGCAATGAATATAAAATTACATTGTCTGGGCTTAAAACTTGGTGTTAAGGAGAAACCAAGGCTTGAGTACAATGTATCTTTTTACATTACAGCCTTCCCCTTTTAATTAAATTTAAGTATAGGAGGTTTTGATGAAAGTTCTGGTAATAGGAGGAGGAGGAAGAGAACACACTCTTTGCTGGAAAATATCCCAGAGTTCGAGAGTAGAAGATGTATTTTGCGTTCCAGGAAATGCTGGTATAGAAAAGATAGCACATTGCAAGGATGTACCTTATGAAGGAGATTTTTCCTCTCTTGTCAGGTTTGTCAGGGAAAATAAAATTGATTTTACTGTAGTGGGTCCTGAGGCACCTCTTGTAGATGGCATAGTTGATGTTTTTGAAAGTGAAGGATTAAGAATATTTGGTCCCGATAAAAAGGCTGCTCTTCTTGAAGGAAGTAAAGTTCATGCTAAAAATTTTATGAGAAGATATGGTATACCTACTGCTGAATTTAAAACATTCTCTGATTTAGATAAGGCTATAACCTTTATAGAGAAACAAAAGGAACCACCAGTGGTAAAGGCAGATGGACTGGCAGGAGGTAAGGGTTCTTTTGTTACCAATTCAAAGGAGGAGGCTATTGCAGTTTCCCGTAAACTTATAGAGAAAAAAATCCTTGGCTCAGCAGGAGATAGGATAGTGGTTGAGAAAAAATTAAGAGGGAAAGAAGTTTCTTTCTTTGTGATAACAGATGGAAAGTCTTTTAAGCCACTTGTTTCCTCCAGAGATCATAAGTCTCTTTTAGATGGAGGTAAAGGTCCTAATACAGGAGGAATGGGAGCTTATTCCCCTGCACCACTTAGACC
>JAGGZA010000094.1 GCA_021162265.1 Candidatus Aerophobota bacterium
GAATTGTGATAATCAAGCTTTAAAAGATTTCTATAGCCAGATATATGACCTTATCAAAATTTCTCAGCATTTCTACCGGACAACAGAGGAAATTATGGAAGAGCATATAGTCATAATAGAGGCAATGTTGAAAAAAGACCTGGCAAAAGCAAAGAAAACTCTGGAGACTCATATCGATCGCGCAAAGATGAGGACAATAGAAGCTATAGAGAAAAAAATCTCTTTTTGGGAAGGAGCCCCCTTAAAAATTCCTGATCAAAAATTTAATAAAATTGATGAAAGAGGATGGGGCAAAGAAATGAGAAGTTCATACCAGTAGAGTACCGAAATTATACAAGTACCTACGATGTTCTTGATTTTCCTCCTATCTGGTGTATGCCTGACTGGGTTGATGCGGGTTGGTTAGTACCTTTGAATGATGTGGTCCCACCAAGGATGATGAATCAGTGGTTTCCTTATATGGTACCCTCTACTATGAAAGACGGGAAAATTTATTTTATACGTCATCAGGTAGAACCAAGAGTGATATATTATAGAAAGGATTTAATAGGTAATGCAGGGTATAAAGAGATGCCTAAGGATTGGACCGGACTTGTGAACCTTGCCAAAAAACTTACTATGGATAAAAATGGAGATGGAAACATTGATCAATGGGGATACGGTTATTCAGCCAGCCCCACAGGGGAAACAGTTCATGAAACTTTTGGTAGTTTCCTCTATGTTGCTGGTGGAAAGTTCTGGAATGAGGATGGTTCACCTGCTTTTAATGGTCCAGAAGGGTTAGCAGCCCTTAAATTTATGAGTGATCTGGTTAATAAATATAAAGTTACACCTCCTGGAGTAATAAGCTATAGAGAAGGAAATCTTACCGACTTATTGGATTCTGGAGCGGTAGCTATAGGCGAGGGAGATTGTTCTTTAATGTTACGCATCCTCAGTTCTAAACCTTACGGAAGTAAAATTGGTGTTACGGCACCTATACCGCGCTACGCAAACATGAAGCCCGGAAAAGATTTCCGATATTTTAGTAAAGGGATAGGTTACTGCGTTAACAGGTATTCCAAGCATGTAGAGGCAGCAAAGCGGTTAGCTGCTTGGGTAGGGGGTTATGAGGCTAATTGGTTTGAAGGAGCGGTGGAGTTAAATACTCCTGCCAACAAGGCAGTATATGAGAGCCCTTACTTAAAAAGCAGGCTTCCCTTTGCTGATATACTGTTGAAAACAGCTGAAAATGGCAGAGTAGAGACACATAAAAATATGAGTTTATTTGAAGATATTCTTGCAAAAGGGGTTATTTCAGCTATACATCAAGATAGAACTCCAGAAAAGGCTATGGACTGGATGGTAACAGAAATGAAACGCCAGAAAGTTTTTTAAATTATAGTTTGCTTAGGGGATAAACCTGAATGAAGGTTTATCCCCTAAGGAATAGAGTAATAAGGATAAAAAATTATAGTGATGGAAGTACAGGGATGAAGAAAACGTTTACCAGAATATTTAATTTTGTTGATAGTAAATTTTGTTATATTAGCACTCTTCCTGCTCTGATAGTTATAGTATTGGTTGTCGGATTTCCTACTGTTTTAAATTTCTATATGAGTTTTTTTGTGAAAAATCTTATGAGGCAGGCTACATATTTTAATGGAGTGGGTAATTATGTTTCATTGGTTCAAGATCCCGTATTCTGGTCTTATTTAGCTCATACAGGGATTTATACAGGAGGTTCTGTGGCAATAGGGTTTACTTTAGCTTTATGCTTGGCTTTGGCTTTAAACAGCGAAATACGATTTAGGCCATTTTTTATTGTAGCGATTTTGCTTCCGTGGATGACTCCTGCTGTTTCTGGTTGTATTATGTGGAGGTGGATTATCCACGATATATATGGACTGTTAAATTTTTTCCTGATTAAATTAGGAATATTGCATCAAAATTTTTTCTGGTTAGGTAATTCTTTCACAGCTACTCTTCTTCTCATATTGGTAGATGCATGGTATAGAATTCCTCTCTCAGCTTTAATTTTGTTTGCTGGTATGCAGCGTATTCCTTTAGAGTTATACGATGCAGCTAAGGTGGACGGAGCAGGAAGATGGTATTTTACCAAAAATATAACTATTCCATTGATAAAACCGGAGATCCTTATTGCTTTAGTTATTCAAAGTATGTTTACCTTTCGTGAGTTTGGCATACCTTTTCTTTTTACGGGAGGTGGTCCTGGTGATAGTACCGAAACACTGGCTCTCTATATCTATAAAGTTGGCAATCTTTTTTTACGCGAAGGTTATGCTGCTTCTTTAAGTGTGGTCATGTTTATAATAATAACTATCTTTGTAGTTGGCTATTTTAAAGCTATTGGTGAAAAATCATGATAAATTAGGAGGAACAGGTTTTGAAAAAAATCAAAAAGATAAACTGGATAAGGGTTGGTATTTATGCTTTTCTAATTTTGTTTATAATTATTAGCTTATTTCCACTTTTCTGGATGTTGGATACCTCCTTTAAATCAGATGAGGAAGTTTTTAAAATGCCCCCTGTTTGGTTTCCAAGTCCTGTTAGATTAGAAAATTACAGGATATTTCTCCTGCAGAGGCCCTTTGTAAAATATACATTGAATTCCCTGATAGTAGCTCTATCTGTATCCGCTCTTTGTATTGGACTTGGCGCTCCAGCAGCCTATGGATTCTCCAGATTCAGATTTCGAGGTAATAGGTTGATGTTTGGAGCGATCTTGTCCAGTCGTTTGGTTCCCCCCATATCCTTTATAGTTCCTTTTACGATGATATTTAGCTGGTTTAAAATGATAGATACTTTACAAGCGTTAATAATAGCTTACATTTTCTTTAATTTGCCCTTTGTTATCTGGATTCTGTCAGGGTTTTTCAAATCAATCCCCCAGGAATTGGATGATGCGGCAAGGATTGATGGATGTAACAACATAACTGCTTTCTGGAAGGTTATTTTGCCTATTGCCAGGCCAGGGGTAATCGCTGGAACAATATTGACTTTTCTAATGTGTTGGAATGAATTTCTGTTTGCCCTTGTTTTGACCAGATTGAATGCTAAAACTCTTCCCATAGGTTTATATGATTTTTTTGCTGATGGTTTTATACGTGCGAATTGGCTGGCAGCAGCTACTATATATACTCTGATTCCAGCTATAGTATTTGTTCTCTTTTTCCAGAAGCATTTGATAAAAGGAATACTTGCCGGTGCAGTAAAAGCTTAAATTAAAAAGGTGTAAGGAGGTTATATGACTCCTCGAGAAAGAGTTATTGCTGCTTTAAATTTAAAAAAGCCGGACATGGTGCCATTCTTAGATGCTTATGTAGACCCTACTATACAAAGGACTCTATTGCATACACAAAAGTTAAGTGTGCCAGTTATTTCGGAAGATACACCCGGATGGGAGTCCTGGGGGTCCTTTGAGCGGCGAGAGAATAAGTTTATATTTCGTTTAGCCTATTCTATTTCTCCGGAATTTGTAAGAAAGTTTGAACTGGATGGATTTGGTATAGATTTTTTACCCCCTTTGTTCGTTAAAGTAAAATACGGAAAACAGGGAAGAGAATTCATAGCTGGTGGACTATTGACTTCAGATGAAGCTTTAAAATTAATGGTCCTTCCTGACCCTGATGATAAATCCTTATACGAACCAGCAAAAAGGATACTGGATAAATATGGTGAAAAATATGCTGTCCATGCCAGAATTAGACTTGGGGTATCGCCTACTTTACTGAGTATGGGTATAGAAGGGTTTTCCTATGCTCTCCAGGATAATCCGGCTCTGATTGAAAAAGTGTTAGATGCTTATACAGATTGGAGTGCTGAATTGGTTAAACACCTTAGTGAATTGGGATTTGCTTTTCTGTGGGCTTTTGATGATATAGCTTACAATAGTGGACCTATGTTTTCTCCCTCTATATTTAGAGAAATATTTTTACCCCGAATGAAGAAAGTAGTTATGAATATAAAAATTCCCTGGGTTTATCACAGTGATGGAAATCTTCTGCCCATAATAGATGATTTGCTAACATTAAAGATGAATGGACTTCATCCTATCCAACCAGACGTTATGGATATCGTGGAGGTAAAAAGAAGATATGGGGATAGAGTATGTTTATTGGGAAATATAGATGTTAGCCTTCTCGCTAAGGGAAAACCAGAAGAAGTTGAAGAAGAAGTTAAAGAAAGAATAAAACTTCTGGCTTCCAGCGGAGGGTATATTCTTACTACTGGTAATAGTATTCCCTCTTATTGCAAACCAGAAAATGTATTAGCTTTAATTAAAGCTGTACATAAGTACCGCTAAAATTAATACTGTTGCAAAAGTTTAAGGGGTATAAATAGAAGGTGTAATAATCTGAAAATTTTTGACAGTTTATGAGATTTCAACTAATAGTGTATCGGGGAGGAAAAAATTATGGAAAAGATGACTCCATTACAGAGATTCAAAGTGGCAGCTAAGCTGGGAATACCTGACCAGGTGCCGGTAGTGCTCTTTGCCACAGGTCATTATCTGGCCTGGTTTGGTGGCGTGAAGCAAAAGGATTACTGGACAAATGTAGTTGAGAGGCTTAAAATTCAATTGAAATTTCAGGATAAGTTTCCCGATGTCATGCTTTATCCAGGCATTTGGCCTGATTATGGTACAGCAGTAGAGCCATCAGCTTTTGGAGTTAAAATAGATTGGCCTCAAAATAGCCCCGCGATGATCCATCCTGTAGACACGAAGAGCGTAAAGGGTCCGGCTGACCCCTGGAAGGATGGATTAATGCCTAAGGCTCTGGAAGAATACGAATATATGCTGAAAAATATTCCTTCTCATTACAGGGAGAAATATGAGTATCTTAATGGGTGGGCAATATCTCTTGGACCTGTTGACATGGCAGCATTGACTGTAGGATATGGTGTTCTCTTTGATAAGTTTTATACAGATCCCGGGGAAGTCCATAGATTGTTAGAAATAACAACGGAGACAGTTATTAGATACGTAGAAGCTCAAGAAAAAATAGGAGGAAAGTTAAAACGATATATAATTGCAGATGATGCCAGTGGTCTTATGTCTTTAGACCATTTTAGGGAGTTTGTCTTACCGTATATGAAGAGGATATTTTCTACTTTTTCGTATGCCATTGGAATATTTCACTGCGATTCTAATACTTCTCATTTGTTAGATAGCATTCCTGATATAGGAATGGATATATTTAACTTTGGTCCTGAGGTCAATATTGAGGAAATAAAGAGAAAAATAGGAGATAAAGTTTGTCTTTTAGGCAATGTACCTCCTATAGAAATATCTGGAGTATCTGCCCGGAATACTTTACAAAAAGGAAAAGTTGAAGATGTAGATAGAATATGTAAATATTTAATAGAGACAGGCAAACCGGGTGGGGGTTATATGTTGACTACAGGTAGTGGAATGGCTGCCGGAACTCCCTTAGAAAATATAGAAACTATGGTAAAAGCAGTGGAAAAGTACGGAAAATATTAAGTTAATTAAAATGTGTGAGGTTTTTTAAATTATTGCTGTCTGTTTGATGTACTCAATCAGAGGTAAAAAATGAAAGCTGATCGGTAACCCAGGAAGAAAATAATATCATTAATCTCCAGCTTTGCAATATCTAATAGGGTCTTATCAGATCTTAAACAGCAGGCTATTTAAGAGAAGAGGTAGGTGAGATGACATTTACTTTTATGGAAGAATATTTTCTCATGGAGGAAATAGATGATAGACCTTAAAGAAATTGCCGAAAACCTGATCAGAGGCAAGGCTCCTAAGGTGAAAGAGCTTACCCAGAAAGCTGTCGACGAAGGTGAGGATATTCAGAGAATTTTAAATGAGGGTCTTCTTGCTGGAATGAGTGTAGTGGGAGATAAGTTTAAGAGAAATGAGTTTTACGTACCAGAGGTACTGATTGCTGCAAGAGCTATGAAAGCTGGTATGGAAATTATAAGGCCGCTACTTACACAAAAGGGTGTAAAGGGAATGGGAAAAGTTATCCTTGGAACGGTAAGGGGGGACCTTCATGATATAGGGAAAAATCTTGTTGGTATGATGCTTGAAGGTGCTGGTTTTGAAATTATAGACCTTGGTATTGATGTCTCACCTGAGAAATTTGTTCAAACAGCAAGGGAAAAAGACGCAGATATAATAGGTTTATCAGCTCTTTTAACAACAACGATGCCCGGGATGAAGGATGTAGTTGAGGCAGCAAAAGCATCTAACCTCAGGGCGAAGGTTATGATAGGTGGTGCACCTGTTACCCAGGACTATGCAGATGAAATAGGAGCAGATGGATATGCTCCTGATGCAGCGTCTGCTGTAGATAAGGCAAAGGAGCTCATTGGAGCTACAGAATAGCTTAAACAAAGCTTATAAAAGGAAGAAAGTATGGCATCTTATAATGTTGATTTTGAACCGGTTGGCAGGAGAGGAAAATGCAGGGATGATGAGTCACTTCTTGAGTGCGCGCATCGCTTAGGAGTGGGTATAGTTAGTTTATGCGGGGGACAGGGAAAATCTCACTGCTGCAAGGTTCAAATCTTAAAAGGGTCCACATCAAAACCAACTAAAAATGAGATAGAGTGTTTTTCACCTGAAGAGCTAAAAAATGGTTATCGCTTAGCCTGTCAAACTTACATAAATAGCGATTGTAAAGTTCGAGTTCCTCTTGAGTCATTAACTACACCCCAGCGTATCCAGCTGGAGGGATTAGAAATTGACGTTAAGCTACAGCCACCCGTTAGCTCCTATTATGTACAGGTATCATCTCCGTCTATGTCAGACCTGCAGGCTGATGGTGAACGAATAATAGAAAGGCTAAATCGCCAGTTTAATCTTTCCTGCAGGAAAATCGATATTGATGTTTTAAGAGGTATCTCACCCCTGTTGCGCTCTTTTAACTGGGAGACTAAGGTTTTTGTGCGAGATGATGAGATAATAGCCATTGGTTCCCGGCAAAGCTCTGGTGTAGGGTTAGCTGTAGACCTGGGTACTACTAAGATAGCTGGTTATTTACTTGATTTAAGCAGCGGGAAAACTTTATCTTCCGAAGGAATTATGAATCCTCAAATTAGTTATGGAGAGGATATTATTTCCCGTCTCACTTACGCTATGGAATCGTCAGCTAAAGCAGTTAAGTTGCAGAAAGAAGTGGTGGAGGCTCTTAACAGGTTAACAGCTAATCTATGCAGTAAAGCTAATGTGAAACTGGAAGAAGTCGTGGAGGCAGTGATAGTAGGAAATACCGCTATGCACCATTTGTTACTTAACCTTCCGGTGAAACAATTAGCATTTTCTCCCTTTATACCCGCAGTGCAGGGAGCTTTAGATATTAAAGCTCGGGATGTGGGTCTGCGTATTGCTCCAGGAGCCTATATACATTTACTGCCCAATATTGCTGGTTTTGTAGGTGCTGATCATGTAGCTATGCTGTTGGCTACGAAAAAGATATGGGAAGGTGAAAACCTCGTAATAGCACTTGATATTGGAACTAATACAGAGGTTTCTTTAATAGATAATGGGAGTATAACAAGTGTTTCCTGTGCTTCTGGTCCTGCGTTTGAAGGAGCTCATATTAAGCATGGTATGCGGGCTACAGATGGTGCTATAGAGAGAGTACAGCTAACAGAGGAAGGTGTTGAGTATCAGACTGTTGGAGGAATTGCACCGGTTGGTCTCTGTGGTTCTGGTATCATAGATGCTATAGCCCAGCTTTATTTATCCGGTGTGATAAGTAAAGAGGGCAGGATGAATGATCATCCCCGGGTACGCATCCATGATAACAAAAGAGAATTTATGTTAGTTAGTGAAAAGGAGCGGGGCAGTCCTCCGGCAATTACAGTTACTCAAGAAGATGTACGGGAGATACAGCTGGCTAAGGGAGCTATACGCTCTGGTATCAATGTGCTTTTGCAGGAGAAAGGTCGCTCTGAAGAGGAAATTGAAAAGGTAATTATTGCTGGAGCCTTTGGTAGTTATATAAATATAAAAAGTGCTGTAGCTATTGGAATGCTACCTTCCCTGCCTTTAGACCGCTTTCAACAGGTGGGAAATGCAGCTGGTATAGGGGCTAAGTTGGCTTTACTATCTACCAGTGAGCGACACAGTGCAGAATCTATAGCTCACGGAATCTCATACATTGAACTGGCAGCTTCTCCTCATTATGAGGATATTTTTATTGAAGCAATGTACTTTGGATAATTGCAGGGAAGAATAAATGATGGAAACCAGGCTAAAAAGTAAAACAAAAATGGATACAATGGATACAGTAGATGTAGCCAGGGTCCGCTCAGCTGCTTTAGCTGCAGATTTAATATTAGGTCATGATAGGTATGCCATGCGTTACATTAATGCTTATCGGCTTATCAGCAGTGATAAAAAAAGCAGAGGAAAAAGTTAAGAAATAGATAATGCCAGATTATAGAAGTAAATAGTAATCTGGAGGATTTTATATCCGGGATTATTTCTAAGATGAGGGGAAAATGGAAGAAAGCTTAAAAATAGTGGCAGATTTGATGGTTATAGCAGCCAGGACTGCTCCCAAGGCAGGAGGAAAGGATTTCATAGAGATTAAACTTCTATCAGGAAAAGAAAAGGACCTTTTGGGAGATGAAATGATTAAATATGGACAAGGGTCTGGAAAACGGAATTTTGATCGAGATGGAGAAAATGTAAAAAATTCCTCTTTAGTTGTTCTTATTGGGCTAAAAGCAGCTAAGTCTATGGGATTGAATTGTGGAGGATGTGGCTCAAAGGGATGTAAAGATCGACATCCAAGAGAGGGAAATGAATTTGTGGGACCACAATGTATTTACAGGCTGCTTGATATGGGAATTGCTATAGGGTCTGCTGTAAAAATAGCAGGTTTATTAAACGTTGACAATCGTGTGATGTACCGTGCAGGAGTTGTAGCCAGGAAAATAGGACTGATGGATGCAGATATAGTGATAGGAATTCCTTTATCAGCAACAGGGAAAAATATTTACTTTGACCGAAGGTAAATAAGTTTTAAGAGAACAGTATTTATGGAGGGGGTAAGGTAGGACACAAGATGTTTAGTATGACTTTAAGATATACTCGCTCAATCTCATCATACAAAGAATAAAAAAAACAGCAGACAATCTTTGCTGCAAAAATCTAAACTAATGTTGCTTAACAAATCATCGGAGGAATACCCAAATAGGCAAGGAGCCGATCTTGAAGGGTATTTGTCTTTGATAGAGAATTAAGGTCTCCCCTCCTGAGACGAATCTTTCCACTTAACTCACCCTGAAATTTACCACGAGTATCATTAGCTTTCTCCATAACTTTCTGATTTTTGTGGATTTTAATCCTATTATGTATGTTATTTTTGGATCAGAACTATTTCGTTGATTTTAGCCCAACTTCCCGAATAGAGGAAGTTGGGCTAAAGATGATGTTTTAGCCAGGGCAGAGGTATGACATTTTTATTTTGCAAAAAGTATGACATATTTACTTTGCATTGACATGCAGCCTCATTTTAGTTGACTTAACAAGCTTATCTGATAAATTTAAGGTTGAATAATGAACCTTTGAGGTGTCCGCAAAATATCTAAAATAGGAAAATCTACCCTTTATAAGATGACAAGAGAAGGCAAAAATGCCGGGTTGGAGGCAATTAATCTTGGTACTGGATTAGGTATAGCGATTGGAACAGCAGTTTGCGCCATAGAAAAGAAAAAATCTTGAGCCTCGCAACTCTTCGCCGCTTTGTGGCTCGGTCTCAGTTTCGCCGAGACTCCGATAACAGCGGATAAAAGACTTCGCTACGCTCTGCCCAAATCCTGCTCCGTAGTACTTCAAATACGCTCGAAACGTTGTCCGAATGCCTGAATGGAAAGAAAGCAGCGAAAATAGAAAAAAGTTGTATATAATATGAAAGGACTATCTAAAAAACAAGAGGAGAATAAGATTATGTCTGAGGAACGTGTTCCTGCTGATTACACTGAATTGAAGATATATGCGTTGGAAAATGTCAGAGCAATATACGAATTAGCAGGCAAGCAGTTTATATGACAAATCTTATAAATGTGTGCTTCCAGAATACAGAAAGCCTAAAGAAGATGAAATTGAAGCCTGTAGTTATTACCTGGATGAAGAGATTTTATGAGAAAGGTTTATGAGAAAGGAAGGTTAGATAAGAAGTGGATAGAATTGTACTGTAAGGGAGACCGGGAAAGTTGTATTCGTTATCAGATGGAAGAAAAAGGC
>JAGGZA010000008.1 GCA_021162265.1 Candidatus Aerophobota bacterium
TGATTTAATTCAGGAAATACGTCCCAGCTGGCAATAACCTTTGAATTCTCGTTAAACTGTGTTTTTAACCTATGCGCCACAACATCCGTTAACCTGTTAACTCCATAAATTAAAGGGACCTTACCTTTAAGTCGCAGAGCAATTGACTTTGCAAGATTGTTGTTGATACTTTCTTCTGGGAGATACTTTTTACACATATCAGAGATAACCTCTACTAACTCCTGATAGTTAAATAAATAGTCTCCTGTTATCTTTTCCAGCAGGATAACTGCTGGTATACTTAAAAATCCAATAGCACAACGAGGAGGCATTCCAGAAGGAACCTGTATAAAAGGAACCCTGTTTTCTCTGGAGAGCTTCTGCAGCTCACCTCCACTCCCCATTGAAACTATGGGATAACCTGCAGATAAAGCCTGCTTAAAAGATGAAATCGTTTCCTCGGTATTTCCCGAGTAACTTACTGCAAAGATAAGAGTCTGCCTGTCTACAAAGGAAGGAAGGTAATAATCTCTGCTGACCTCAATCAGGATTTTTCTGTCAAAAAAAAGAGTTCTTAAAATATCTCCTCCAATTGCTGAACCCCCTAAACCACATACAACAACTTTATTAATTCCCCCTTTTGTAATGGAAGATGGTATATCCATTTTTTTGCCCATTTCTATCGCCCTGGCACACTGCTCAGAAAACCCCTTGAGAATATCTCTCATACCGGACCTATCTATACTCTCTATGTAACTCAGGTCATCGAGCACCATTATTTTCTCCCTTTAAAATTTTTCTTATTTTTCTTCCTATCTTCCCCTCAAGATACCTTCTTGTCTGTTGAGAGGTGCTTAGACTCAGAAGATGGCTTGCTATTCTCTGAGTTTCTTCCCAGCTTATGCTCCTTATTACCTTTTTCACCTCCAGGATACTGGTAGGAGCAACACTTAACTCATCCACTCCCAGACCTAAAAGCACAGGCATACCCAGAGGATCGTTAGCCATTTCTCCACATGCTCCCACCCATATATTTTCTCTGTGAGCAGCTTTAACCACGCTATCAATAAGACGCAAAATAGTTGGATGGAGAGGCTGATAAAGGTGTGCTACCTTTTCGTTTACTCTGTCTACGGCAAGAGTATACTGAATTAAGTCGTTGGTGCCCAGGCTAAAAAAGTCTACCTCTTTTGCCAGCACATCAGCTATAATAGCAGCTGAGGGTACCTCAATCATGATACCCACTTCCACGGAATTAGAAAAAGAAACTCCTTCTTTCTCCAGTTGATTCTTCACCTCCAGCAAAATGTGATTAGCCTCTCTCACTTCCTCCAGTGAAGAAACAAGGGGAAACATTATCTTTACCTTACCATATTGAGCAGCTCTTAGTATTGCCCTGATTTGAGTCTTGAAAACATCCACCAACTCCAGAGATAATCTGATACCTCTCCATCCCATGAAGGGGTTTATTTCTCTTGGTACAGGTAAAGGAGACAAAAATTTATCCCCTCCGATATCCAGAGTGCGAATTATAACAGAATGAGGGTAAACTTTTTCAGCCACAGTTTTGTAAGCTTCAAGTTGTTCTTCTTCGCTGGGAAGAGATGGTCTGTTCATATAGAGATACTCAGTGCGATAAAGACCAACACCTTCAGCTCCGTTCTCCACTGCAAGATCAACCTCCTCAGGACCTGCAATATTTGCTGCAAGCTCAATTTCTCTTCCGTCAACAGTTTGCGCAGGCAAAAGCTTTAAGCTTTCCAATTTTTCCTTATAAGCTAAAAATACCTTCTTTCTCTTCTGGTAACTCCTTATCTGAGAAGGGGTGGGATCGATAATTACCCTCCCCCTATCTCCATCAACAATGACAGTTGTTCCGGGTCTAACCCTTTTAGTTACGTTTCTCAACCCAACTACAGCAGGAATTTCCAGAGCTCTTGCCATTATAGCTGCATGTGATGTTCTCCCACCCACGTCAGTAGCAAACCCCAGAACTTTATCTTTATCCATTGATGCTGTATCGGAAGGAGCAAGATTATGTGCAACGACAATTATATTTTCCTCAAGATGAGATAAACTCATAATAGGTCTTTTTAAAAGATTGTGTAAAATTCTCTCTGCGATATCCTCAATATCTCTAAATCTCTCCTCTATAAATTCAGTTTGAACAACCTTAAATCTTTCAAGAAAACTCTCACAAACTTCTCTTAAAGCCGTTTCTGCATTAAGTCTTTCCTCTCTTATCTTCTTAACGGTCTCCTCTATAAGCAAAGGGTCCTCCAGAATACTAAGGTAGCTCTGGAATATATTAGCCTCTTTTTCGCCAATTTTTTCCCTTACCTTTTCTTTAATTTTTAAAATCTGCTTTTTAGATTCCTCAACTGCCCTCTTAAATCTTCTTACCTCTTTGCTTACTTCCTCTTTTTTTATCCTGTATTCCAAAATGCAAAAATTTTCTTTGTCCAGAATATAAGCTTTTCCAATAGCTATTCCTGGAGATGCAGGAATTCCTTTCAACATTTTTGACTTCCTTATTATTTAGCTATTTCTATATTTCCACCATGGGTCATACCTAAGACTTCACCTACAAGATAAACCGACCCTGTTATACAAACAACTCCATCTTCCCCGGCTATCTTCCCTGCCATTCCTAAAGCTCTTTTTAAATTCCCCTCTTTTATAGGTTTTTCCTGGCAGTACCCTTTTATTTTAGCGTATATTTCATCTACTGACAAGGCTCTGGGACTATTTATATGGGCAACAATTACCCGCATTGCCAGAGGACAAAGAGCTTCAGCTATTGCTTTCAGGTCTTTATTTTTTAAAATTCCTATAACAATGACAATATTTTTACCCGGGTAAAACTCTCTTAAAAATTTAGCAAGACATTGAGCTGAAGCACCATTATGAGCACAATCTACTAAGGTAACCGGTTTGCGGGAAATCATCTGTATTCTTCCTGGCCACTTCACACTACTTATCCCACTCTTTACAGACTCAACAGGTACAGAAAATCCATATTCTTGAAGAAGTTCTACTACCCCAATTGCTGCAGTAGCATTCCAGAGTTGATGTTCGCCTGGCAGCGGAAGAAAGATAGAAAAATACTTTCGCAAAATACCATCAACATTAAAAATCTGATGTCGAGGAGTGGCTTTCTTTAAATTAAACTTAATATCCTTCCCTACCTTATAAAATCCTACACCTCTTTGCTCACATATCTTTTGCAAAAGGGAAATAACTTCTCTCTCCTGCCTGGAGATTACAACCTTTGAACCAGGTTTTATTATACCTGCTTTTTCTTTTGCAATTGAAGTAAGTTTGTTGCCAAGTTGCTGGGTGTGATCAAAACTTATGGGAGTAATCACCTCCACCAGGGGCCTTATTACATTGGTAGCATCTAATCTCCCCCCTAAACCCACCTCAACCACTGCTATATCCACCCCTTTATGGTAAAAATAAGTGAAAGCAAGAGCGGTATAGACCTCAAAGAAAGTGGGATGAAGAGATGTCCCCTCGTATTTAATGTTCTCTACTACTGCTTTTACTTCCTCAAGATAAAGGGAAAATTCCTCTTCCTTTATAAGTTCATTCCCAATTCTTATTCTTTCTCTGGGGGATATAAGATGAGGAGAGGTGTAAAGACCAACCTTATAACCAGCACTGTTTAAGATGGAGGTAATAATTGCTGCTGTAGAGCCTTTTCCTTTTGTTCCTGCAATATGGACAGCCTTCAAAGAAAGATGGGGATTATCTACCCTCTCAAGGATCGCTTTCATCCTCGAGAGATTAAATAATCTACGATTGTAAGCTAAATCTAATTTCTTTTCATAATTTATTAAAGAATTAAGGTAATTTAAGGCTTCTTTGTAAGAAAACATATAAGCAATTTAATTTATAAATTAAGAATTATAACAATAACCAGCAGGATATGTTTCATAAATCGGGAAACTATGACACAGATCTTCTACTTGAAGCTTAATTTTACTTCTTATTCTCCCTTTTTGAGGGTTATTTAAAATCTGACCTATCCAGTGAGCAATCAGTTTCATTTCACTTTCTCTCATCCCTCTTGTAGTTAAAGCTGGAGTCCCCAGTCTAATCCCGGAAGTTATCGATGGTGGAAGCGGATCAAAAGGAATACAGTTCTTATTAACCACTATTCCAGCTTCTTCCAGAAGCAGGGCAGCCTGTCTACCCGTTATTTTCTTTGAGGAAAGATCTACTAAAATAAGGTGAGTGTCGGTTCCTCCTGTGACTAATTTAAATCCTTCCTCCATTAAACCATCGGCGAGAAAACGAGAGTTGGTGATAATCTGATGAGCATAGTTTTTAAAAGAGGAATCCATTGCTTCCTTGAAACATACAGCCTTTGCTGCAATTATATGTATAAAGGGCCCGCCCTGGGTCCCGGGAAAGACAGCTCTATCTATCCTATCAGCAATCTCCTTCCTGCACATTATAAATGCTCCCCTTGGACCACGAAGTGTCTTCTGAGTAGTGGCAGTTACCACATCAGCATAAGGAACAGGGTCGGGATAAACCTTGCCCGCAATTAGCCCTATTGTATGAGCCATATCAGCCATAAGATAAGCTCCTACCTCATCAGCAATTTCTCGCCAGGGTCCAAACTCTATTTTTCTTGGATAGGAACTTGTTCCAACAATTATAAGGCGAGGGTTCTCCTTCTTAGCTACTCTCCTGACCTCCTCCAGATCAAAAAGTTCCGTCTTCCTGCTCAGCCCATAATTTACTATTGTGTAAAAGTTAAAGGGCAAAGAGCCCTCTTTCCCATGGGATAGATGCCCTCCCTGTCTAAGATCAAGAGAAAGAATCTTATCTTTTGGCTGTAAGAGAGCCTGATAACAGGCTATATTAGCACCGGTTCCAGAATGAGTCTGTACATTAATATGCTCTGCTCCAAACAGCTTCTTTGCTCTCTCAATACAGATCTTTTCAACCTCATCCACCCATCTACAACCTTGATAATACCTGTTTGCTATATACCCTTCGGCATATTTATTATTAAACACACAGCTTTGAGCCTCAAGAACAGCAGGACTTGCATAGTTTTCTGAGGGTATGAGCATCAAAGTGTTTTGCTGGCGATGCAACTCCCTCATAATCAGACCTTCTATTTCTGAGTCAACTCGAGCCAGCATATCTAACTAACCTCTTCTCACCTTAATCTTTCACAAAATCTCCTCTCTTCAATGGAGAAAATGTCTCATTCCGGTAAAGACCATAGCTATACTGTGATTATCTGCTGCTTTAACTACCTGTTTATCCCTGATAGAACCTCCAGGTTGAATAATTGCCGTTATTCCTGCCTTTCCTGCTTCCTCAACTACATCGGGAAATGGAAAAA
>JAGGZA010000097.1 GCA_021162265.1 Candidatus Aerophobota bacterium
GCTATAAGGGCTGGAGTGGAACAGGCATTTTTTTCAGGAGTCCTGGGTGGGTACCCTCTTGTAAATGTTAAGGTTACTCTTCTTGATGGGTCGTATCATCCAGTGGACTCCTCAGAATATGCTTTTAGAACTGCGGCATTTATTGCTTTTCGCAAAGCTGCTCAACAGGCTGATCCCTATTTGCTTGAGCCTATAATGAAAGTAGAGATCAAAACTCCTTCAGAGTTTTTAGGTGATATAATAGCCGATCTTTCCTCAAGGAGAGGACAGATTTTAGCTACAGAGAGTGTAGGTGAATTGAAAAATATAGTTGCTTATGTACCTTTAGCAGAGCTTTTTGGCTATGTTACTTCTCTTCGCTCTTTATCCCGGGGGAAGGCTATACCAAATATACAGTTTTCTCATTATCAGGAGGTTCCTGAAGATAAAGCGAAGAAAATACTGGGTAAATGAGATAAAACTTTAGAATTAAACAATAGCTACTTTAGGAGTGAGGTTATGCCTAAACAGAGAATCAGGATCAGGTTAAAGGCTTATGACCATAAGATCCTGGATCAGTCAATAGAGCGTATTGTCAATACCATAGAGGCAACTGGTGCCAGGGTTTGCGGTCCCATACCTTTGCCTACGGAAATTAAAAGGTTTACTGTACTTCGTTCTCCTCATACTCATAAGGATTCAAGAGAACAGTTTGAGATGAGAATTCATAAAAGAGTTATAGATATTTTAGACTCAAATCCTAAAACTATTGATGCTCTTATGGGTATGAATCTACCCACAGGAGTCCATGTAGAGGTTAAATTATAAAGGGAGAAAAATGAAAGCTATATTAGGTAAAAAGTTAGGAATGACACAGATCATTGATGAGGAACAGGTAATACCTGTAACTGTTTTGAAAGCAGGACCCTGCGTGGTTGTTAGAAAAAAGGAAAAAGATAAAGATGGGTATAATGCACTCCAGCTTGGATTTGAACAGATACAGGAGAAAAAACTGAGCAAGCCTGTTCTTGGATACTTTAAAAAACAGGCAGTTAAACCAACTCGATTTTTACGTGAGATAAGAGTAGAAGATGATGAAGTTTTTGCCTCTTACAAAATTGGAGATGAGATAAAAGCTGGGATTTTTAAAAAGGGAGATGTGGTTGATGTTACAGGTGTATCAAAGGGAAAAGGATTTGCTGGTGTGATGAAAAGATATGGATTTAAAGGAGGTCCAGCTTCTCATGGGTCCGGTCAATGGCACCGTCGTCCAGGTTCAATAGGTGCTTCTTCGGATCCTTCTCGTGTATTTAAGGGGAAAAAAATGCCCGGGAGAATGGGAGGTGAGAAAGTGACCGTTAGAAATCTGGAAGTTGTTGATATAGATGAAAAAGAAAATCTTTTATTGATAAAGGGATGTTGTCCCGGGAAAAATGGAGACCTTGTAATTGTGAGAGAGAGGAAAAGATAAGATGGAATGGGATGTTTATAATATGCAGGGAGAAAAAGTAGGCAGGTGCGAGTTAGATGACGGTATATTTAAAGGTGAGATAAATCAGCCTGTTTTAAGGGAAGCAGTTATTGCTTATCAGGCTAATTTGCGCCAGGGAACAGCTTCTACTAAGACAAGAGGGGAAGTTAGCGGAGGAGGCAGGAAACCATGGCCTCAGAAGGGTACAGGTAGAGCAAGAGCAGGAAGTATCAGGTCACCTCTCTGGGTTGGGGGAGGGGTTGTTTTTGGCCCCAGGCCCCGTGATTTTACTTATCGGCTGCCCAGAAAGAAAAGGAAGCTTGCTCTGATGTCTGCTCTGAGGCTCAAATTGAAGGAAGGGAAGATATTCATACTGGATAAACTTGTTGTTGAAAAGGGGAAGACTAAGGAGATGGTTTCCTTTCTGGCAAATTTTGTTAAAGATGGAGTGAGAGAAAAGAGTCTTTTAATAGTTAGTGGAAAGGATGAGAAGTTGCGCAGAGCCTCTTCTAACATAAAGAACATTAGATTGGTTATGGCAAGTAATGTTTGTGGATATCATATTATTTTTCATGATAATGTTTTTCTTACTCAAGATTCCCTGCTGAAGCTCGTTGAAAGACTGAAGGGAAAAGAGGTTGAAAAATGAGTAAAAGTCCTTATAATATAATAATAAGTCCGGTGGTGACTGAAAAAGCCACTGATTTACAGAAGGAAGGTGTTTATATCTTTAAAGTCCCTCCCGATGCTAATAAAATTGAGATAAAAAATGCAGTGGAGGAACTTTTTGATGTAAAGGTGGAGAAGGTTCGAACTTTAATGGTTAGACCAAGATATAGAAAGTGGAGAGGAAGAAAAACAGGAAAAACTTCTCAATGGAAGAAAGCTATCGTTAAACTAAAGGAAGGAAATACTATTGAGAAACTTGGAGTATAATTATGCCTATTAAGATTTATAAGCCTACATCTCCAGGAAGGAGACATCAAACGGGTTCTATGTTCTCTGAGATTACCAGGAAAAAACCAGAGAAGTCTTTAACCATTGATTTAAAGAAAGCACCAGGTAGGAACAATCAGGGTAGAGTCACCTCGCGTCATAGAGGGGGTGGCGTTAAAAGAAAGTATAGAATAATAGATTTTAAGAGGGATAAGGATAAAATTCCTGCAAAAGTTGTATCTATTGAATACGACCCTTATAGAACTGCACGTATTGCTCTTTTACAGTATATGGACGGGGAAAAAAGATATATTGTTGCTCCCCAGGGTTTAAAGGTGGGAGATGAGGTTTTATCGGGAGATGATGCGCCAATTAAAACAGGTAATACTCTTCCTTTGTCCAGGATACCAGAGGGTACACCTATTTACAATATAGAGTTAAAGAAAGGTAAAGGGGGTCAACTTGTTCGTTCTGCCGGGACTTCAGCAGAACTTCTTTCCAAAGAGGGAAAATATGCGCAGATAAAACTGCCCTCAAGTGAAATCAGGCTTGTAAGTCTTGATTGTCGGGCTACTGTGGGTCAGGTAGGGAATGTTGAACATGAAAATATAAGGATAGGTAAAGCAGGCAGGGCACGTTTGATGGGAAGAAGACCCTATGTGCGTGGTTCTGCAATGAATCCAATTGATCACCCTCATGGAGGAGGGGAAGGTAGAAGTGGTCCTGGAAGGCATCCTGTCTCTCCCTGGGGTAAACCTACAAAAGGGAAAAAGACGAGAAAGAAAAGAAAGCCTTCTGATAGATTAATAATTCAGCGAAGAAAATAAGGAGGTTTTTTTCATGGGTCGTTCCGTTAAGAAAGGACCGTGGGTAGATTCATCTTTAATTAAAAAAATAGAAAAGATGAAAAAGGAGGGGAAAAAAGTTCCAATTAAAACCTGGTCACGCAGGTCTACTATAATTCCAGAATTTGTAGGATTTACTTTTGCTGTTCATAATGGTAAGGACTTTCATAATGTTTATATTACTGAGGAAATGGTTGGACATAAATTAGGAGAATTTGCTCCAACAAGGAAGTTTGACCATCACGGTGCTCATACCAAGAGAGTTATTGCGCCAAAGTAAGTTATAGCGAGGTTTGTAAATGGAAGTGCAAGCTGCAGGAAAGTATA
>JAGGZA010000137.1 GCA_021162265.1 Candidatus Aerophobota bacterium
CTCTTTTATTATTTGTAATATAAATATTTTATTCCTTTCTTTTTCTCTTGAAAAAAATTCCTTTAAAGCTTTTTCCTCCCCCCATGGACATATTATACTTTTGCCAGCTATTGTTCTGCTTATGGTGCTTGGGTTTATATGCAAGTTTCTTGCAACGGATAATTGAGAAAGAGGTCTTATATCACCGGGGTTGCCTGAGATAAAAAAATCATGCTGAGTTTTTTTAATACTTAAAAGCACTCTGTAGAGGGTAGTTGTCCTTTGGTTTATCATGTCAAGCTTGCGGAAAAGAGTGGATATGTTTTTTATCTTATCAAGAGGAATTTGTTTTTCCTGGATAAGGTTTTCCCACTTTTTATAATCAATAAAGTACCTTCCCTTAACAAGATAATCCGAATCTTCAAGAGGTATAATTAAAAGCTCTTTTTTATCTTTTTGGATGTAGGCTACCTTAAAATTACGAGGGCGAGGAGGAGCTGTTCCGTAGTCCTGAGAAAAGAAGCTTTCCTGTAGTTGAAAGCTATTGATAAACTCTTTAAATTTCTCAGCCTCCTGCGAGGAAAGATTACATTCCCTGATAATTTTCCTGATAGATATTGTGTTTTTCCCTTTAAGAAAAAGAGAAAATTTTTCTTCCCCTATTTTAATAGCTACTTTCTTAACAACTTCCCAGCTATCCGGGTACCTTTGAATAAGCTCTAAGGGGTCAAAGCTCTCTGCTGGTGTTATCTCTTCTTTAAGGATGAGGTGTTGGGGGGATTGTTTTATACCGCTGAATTTCCTGTATTTTACTATTTTATACTTTTTTAAAAGTTCCTGAAAAAGCTCATTTTCTTCCAGTTTATTTATGTATTCTTTAAATTTATCCTCAGGAAGTGAAAAAAATGCTCCAAGTTTTATTCTACCCATTAGTTTTGTTCGAGGGAAAAGCCTTGGAGCTGGTCTGTATTTTATTAGTTGCATAAAGCAATCCTTAAATTTTGAACTTATCTGTGCTTTATTTTCTGCGGTTTTCATTATACATAGGGATATTTTTTGGTCAAGAAAAGTTAAATTTTAAATCTGCAATTTGCATTTGACAAGGAAAATAGGCTTTATAAAATAAAAGGACAAATTTAGAAAAGGCATAGGATAAAAATGCGAGTATCTTTTAATCAACTTAAGCAAATGGTGGATTTTCCCTATACCCCGGGGCAGCTTGCCGAAAAATTAACCTCCATTGGTCTTGAGGTAAGGGAAGTGGAAAGTGTGGGAAAATTGGAGGGCGTTGTGGTTGGAAAAGTCTTAGAGGTTAAAAAGCATCCCAATGCGGATAGATTAAAAGTTGTTGATGTTGACCTTAGGGGAAAAATTCTTTCCTTTGTTTGTGGTGCTCCTAATGTGGAGGAGGGAAAGTATGTTGCAGTAGCTCTTGAGGGAGCAAGGCTTCCTGGAGGGGTTAAGGTGAGGAGGGCAAAGATAAGAGGGGTAGTTTCACCGGGGATGATTTGTTCTGAAAAGGAGCTGGGGCTTGGAGAAGATCATACCGGGATCATGATACTTCCCTCTCATCTTTCTCCGGGAGAAAATCTCTCAAATGCCCTTTCCCTTGAAGACACAATTTTTGACCTTGAGGTAACCTCAAACAGAGGAGATTGTCTTTCAGTCCTGGGTGTGGCAAGAGAGATTTCTGCCTTAACAGGTAAAAAAGTCATGTTTCCCGGTTTAGCTATTGAAAAGGGAAAACTCATATTTGAAGAAAATCCAGCCGGAATTGAAATAAAAGACCAGGAGCTTTGTCCATTTTATGCAGCAAGACTTATAAGAGGAGTAAAGGTTACCCCCTCTCCTTTGTGGCTTAAATGGAAGATTATTTTGTATGGAGGAAGGCCTGTAAATAATGTGGTTGATGTGACAAATTACGTTATGTGGGAGATAGGTCAACCTCTTCACCCTTTTGATTTTGATACTGTTAAGGGAAGCAAGATAGTTGTTAGAAGAGCAAGGGACGGAGAGGTTTTAGTTACACTGGATGGTAAGGAGAGGATTTTGAATGAGGATATGCTGGTAATTGCTGATTCCAGAGATTCTATAGCCCTGGCAGGTATTATGGGTGGCAGGGATACAGAGGTTACAGAGAAAACCAGGAACATTTTACTTGAAGCCGCATACTTTGACCCTGTTTGTATAGGAAGGACCTCAAGGAGACTTGGATTAAAGAGTGAGGCATCTTTAAGATTTGAAAAAGGGGTAGACCCTGCTGTAATTGAAAAAGCTCTTGATAGAGCTTGCTTTCTTATCCAGAAATTAGCTGGTGGGAAAATAGTGGACCCATCTCTTAAAGCGGGAAAGCCACCCTTTAGAAGGATAAGGATTTACTTTCGCCCCTCAAAGGTTAGCAAGATAGCAGGCACAAGAATTCCCTCTTCTGCTTCAGAAAGGATTTTGAAAAGATTAGGTTTTGGAGTTGAGAAAGGTGAGGGAAAGTGGGTGGTAAGCGTTCCGTCTTTCCGCCAGGATATTGAAAGAGAAATTGACCTTGTGGAGGAGGTTTGCAGAATTTACGGGTATGATAAAGTAAAGGTAAGCTTACCAGGGTTGGGGAGTGGAGGTGGCAGGGAAAGCAAGGAGGAGAAAATTAAAGATTTGGTGAGGAACCTTCTTAAGGGATGGGGTTTTTACGAGACCATAAACAGCCCCCTTGTGGGAGAGAGTTTATCCTGGATTGCAGATGACTCTATAGCTAATGCTTTAGCTTTACGCAATCCTCTCTCAAATCAGCAAAGATTCCTTAGAACTTTTCTTTTTCCAAGACTTATTGAAGTAGCCTCCTTTAATTATAACCAGGAGGTCAGAAATTTTAGAATTATGGAGATAGGGAAGGTATTTTTAAAGGAGGGGGGAAAATTAAAGGAAAACTCTTCTCTTTCTGGGGTTGTGGTGGA
This sequence comes from Candidatus Aerophobota bacterium, assembly GCA_021162265.1. GTDB lineage: Bacteria > Aerophobota > Aerophobia > Aerophobales > B3-G15 > CBFDTW01. Next base: position 2,925 of record JAGGZA010000137.1, read on the forward strand.
GGATAATTTTAATTTTTATCGCTTGAAGGGAATAGTTGAAGCTATCTTTAACCAGGCAGGGATTGAGGAGATGAGATTTTACTCCCGCCGGTTTCCTTACTTTTCCTGGGAGGAATCTACTGCCATAAAAATGGGGGAAAATGACTCCGGGTTTCTTGGTAAACTCCATCCCGAAATTTGTGAAAAACTGAAGCTTCCCTATGGGCAAAGTTATGTTTTTGAGCTGAATTTTGATCTTATAATATCCTTATACAGAGAGGAGAAGAAATTCAAGCCTTTACCAAAGTTTCCTTCTATAAGAAGGGATATTTCCATAGTTATTAAAGAGGATATTCCTGCTGAAAAAATACGGCAGTACATTTTAAGAAAGGCAAAATATGTGGAAGAGGTGGAATTTTTTGACCTCTACAGGGGACCTCATGTTCCTCCAGAATACAAAAGCCTTTCTTTTTCTTTAATTTTTCGCCATCCTCAGAGGACTTTAACTGATGAGGAGGTAAATCTCATCCAGGAGGGAATCGTAAAATCCTTAAGTGAAAAATGGGGAGCCTATCTTCGCTCAAGGTGAAAAGTAAAAAAGGGTGAATCAGGCAAAACCTGCAGGAGGCCTGTCTCCTGCAAGTTTGTAAGCTTAATACCTGTGGCCGAAGAAGTGAGAGGGTAAATATATACAGGTGATGATGTTATTCCACAGGGCTCCTTCAGATCCATCTGGCGGGTGAGATGTTCTGCCTGGAGTTCTATTGTTATTCTGTTTTTCCTTTCCTGCCCCTACAAGTTTTAAGTTGCCCACCTCTAATGCACTGGCTACAGTAACCAGTATTAGAGGTAATATAACCACTATTAAGGGTATTATTTTCCTTGACATTTTACCCTCCTCTCACCTTTCTTCGCTTACCTTACTTTATTTACCTTGAGCTTATCACCTCCTTTTCTTGCTTTTATTAATCAGGCTTTTAATTTTATTTTATAATTTGTTACAATTTTTCGTCAAGGAATGATTAAATAATTAAATGTAAAAGAGGCCCTGATTTTTTTAAAGTTCTTGGCTCTCTTCTAATTCTAATTATTAAAACTTGACCTTCTTTATCCAAATCCAATAATACGTCCTTTTTCTCAGTCCTGACTGTACGAGTAACTTCTCTATCATATTTAAATTTTTTATAGATATGACTTTCCTTTAAAAATAATTCTACCTTTATTAAATTTGCCATATTCCTTATTATATCATTATTTCAAAGAAAATAGCTTTAAATTTTGAGAAAAGTTCCGGTTATAGGGGGGTTGACAGGTGTATTTATGTGATTATAATTTGAGCTGCAAATAAAATAATAGAGTCTTAATATCCTCCTTTTTTATCACTCACTTACCACTTGACAGTTGTTGGTGGGTAGCTATAATAAATATGCACTTGAAAATGAGTTCTTTGAAAATGAGGTAGAGTAGGCAGCCTTGTTGAAAAAAAACTTTAGCCATGGAGAGTTTGATCCTGGCTCAGAACGAACGCTGGCGGCGTGCCTTATACATGCAAGTCGAGCGAAGATTGGCTTTTTCTCAGGAGCCTTCGGGCTTTCTGGGGTTAAGTCAATCTTAGCGGCGGACGGGTGAGTAACGCGTGGGTAATCTACCCTTGAGACCGGGATAACACTCCGAAAGGGGTGCTAATACCGGATAATGTCATCCTGCTGATGCAGGATGACCAAAGGTTGCGTTTATGCGCTTCTGCTCAAGGATGAGCCCGCGTCCCATCAGCTTGTTGGTAGGGTAATGGCCTACCAAGGCTATGACGGGTAGCCGGCCTGAGAGGGTGTTCGGCCACACTGGGACTGAGA
>JAGGZA010000002.1 GCA_021162265.1 Candidatus Aerophobota bacterium
CTTCTCCCCGGATAAGTAGATAACTCTCTCTGCTTTCCCGGGTTTCCTTTTTAACTGACCTGGCTTAAATAACCTGCTTTTCAGGGTTAATCCCAATGCTTCTTCAAATTTCCTTTCTACCATCAAAGGATCAACTCCCTCTTCAGCTTCAACATTAACCCAGGCATTTTTTATTCCATTTTTTTCCTCTACAACTATCTGATAGTGCTCCTTTACCCCTGGGATTGACATCAAAACCTCTTCTACCTGACTGGGAAAGAAATTGACTCCCTTAACAATAAGCATATCATCTATTCTTCCCTTTATATAGTCAATCCTCAGGTGAGTTCTCCCACATCCACACTTCTCTCTACTCCTTATACTGGAAAGATCACCGCTACGAAACCTTATTACCGGGAAGGCACGTCTTGTAAGAGAGGTAAACACAAGCTCACCTTCTTTGCCATCAGGGACAGGATCACCAGTTCGAGGATCAATTACTTCCACAAGATACTGGTCTTCCCACAGGTGTATTCCCTCGTGGAAAGGACAATCCATTCCCGTTGTTCCCACACCACCTGTCTCTGTCATCCCATAGATGTCAAAAACTTCTATGCCAAGACCGTTTCTAAGCCTTTTTTTCATTTCCTGAGAAAAGACTTCGGCACCAAAAAGTCCTTTTTTTAAAGAGGGGATACTTAAGTTGTTCTCCTTCATCACCTCCATAATTCTAATACCATAGGAAACCACTCCTGTAATTACTTCTGTATTTAAGTCGTTAGCAAGTTTTATCTGCCTCAAAGTATTACCTGGTCCTGTTGGTACTACAAATAATCCTGCCTTTCTCGCTCCATGATAAAACCCAAAACCTCCGTTAAAAAGACCAAATGAGGGAGTAATTTGTACGACTGTTCCTTCTCTTATTCCTGCCATTCTGTAACATCTTGCCATACAGGTAGCCCATTGATCTATATCTTCATCTGAGTAAGTCATCATTACTGGCTTTCCTGTGAAACCGGAGGACATGTGAACTTCTCTTATCTTCTCCTTATCTACACACAGGTATCCAAAGGGGTAATTTTCTCTTAAGGCTTTTTTATCCATAAAGGGGAGAATTCTAATATCCTCCAGCTTCCTTATATCCTCAGGCTTTATACCTCGCAAATCAAGCTCCTTCCTGTAGAGGGAGTTTGACTGGTACATATATTTGACTACATTTTTAAGTCTCTGTAGCTGTAACTTCTCAATTTTCTCTCGGGGAGCAGTTTCAATTTCCTTTTCCCAGTAAATGCTTTCCGATAATTTACTCATTTCTCCCTCACTCTTTTACATTAATTTAATAATCAATTATTTTCCACTTATCGTTCTCTACCGTAACCATAACAAGAGAATCCAGACCTAAACCACAATGGTCCTCTTCAGACATATTGTAGACACCTGATACTCCTACATAATTTTTAGTATTCTCTATAGCCTCACGCAACTTTTCAGGCTCAGTACCGGCTTTCTTAATAGCTCTTGCTACAATCATAAAAGCATCCCAGGCATAACCGGAATGAGTGCTGACCGGACCATATTTTTTCTCATACTCCCTCACGAAATTTTGCACAATTTCCCTTTGAGGGTCATCTTCTCTTAATTGATCAGCAACTACAGTTTTAGTAGAAGGCATAACGGTTCCGTCTGCTGCATCTTGTGCCAGCTTTATATAAATAGGATCAGGCTGACCATGACATTGAACAAGCAACTTTTTTGACCCGATGGATTTAAAATTTCTGGCTACTGTTGCTCCCGCTGGACCTATAGTCCAGCATATTATTGCTTCAGCATCAGTTGCAACCAATTTCCTTAGCTGAATGGTCATATCTATATCCTGTGTTCCAAAGGATTCCTCGGCAACAATTTTTATTCCCTCCTCCTTAGCAACTCTTATAAGGTCCTTTTTCCCTTCCTCTCCAAAAGCATCCTTGGCAGTTATTATAGCAACCTCGTATATATTTTTCTTTTTTAGATACCTGTATATCTTTCTAACTGCTGTTTCTGTCTTCTGGGGGGTTTTAAATATCCATTTTTTAACAGGAACAACAGGAGGAGTACCTCCCACACACATTACAACAGGAATCTTAGCTCTCTCAATTGGATTAAACAAAGCCATAGCAGTACTGGTCCGGGTGGGTCCAATAATTGCCTGAACTTTCTCCTGATAAACCAATCTCTCAAATTCTGTAACAGCAGCAGAATTTTCTCCCTTTGTATCAGCAAAAATAAGTTGTATTTCCTTCCCTGCTATACCGCCTTCCTTCTCAAAATACTCCTTTGCCATAGTGGCAACATACTTTGATGGAACTCCAATATGTCTTGCCGGACCACTTAAAGCAAAAAGACAACCTATCTTTATCACTTTCCCTTTTTGCTGGGGAAAAGCACCCCCGACTAAACCAGCAACCGCAAGACAAAAAACCAACAACCCCACTACCACTCTTCTTCCTTTTCTCATAACTCTTCTCCTCTCCTTTTAATTTTATTTTATATAATATTTATGGAATTTGTTGATGGCGGAGCCATAAATGAATTTAATAAAACTTACCTTAAATCATTTAACCACTCAAGGCAAGAAAATGGTAGGTTATCTGCGGCTCTCACCTCATCTAATCTCAGCTTATCTCTACCTCAAAGATCTTAGCTTTTCTATTTTTATCACACAAAATTTTTTTGTCAAGCACTCGTGTTAATTTGTTATGTTTTCTCTTGACAACGACCCATTTATAGTTAGGCTATAATAGATTTTTTAACCATAAAAGGAGACAGAAAAAATGAAAGATTTTCCCCGGATAAAAAGAATCCCTCCCTATGTCTTTGCTACCATAGATGAAATGAAGCTTAAAGCAAGAAGAGAAGGAGAAGATATTATTGACCTCGGGATGGGAAACCCGGACATTCCCACTCCAAAACATATTGTTGACAAACTAATAGAGGCCTCTCGAAAATCCCATAACCATAGATACTCTGCTTCAAGAGGAATCACAAAGTTAAGAATGGCAATATCCAGCTGGTACAAAAGAAGATACAATATAGATATAGACCCCGACACTGAGGCAATAGTAACCATAGGAGCTAAGGAGGGGCTATCTCATCTTGTCCTTGCAACTATAGGAACAGAAGATGTAGTTTTTGTTCCCGATCCTACTTACCCCATTCACTCTTATTCAGTCGTCATAGCAGGGGGAGACTTAAGAAGTATCCCTCTTTACCCTCAGGGAGATTTCTTTCAGGAACTTATGAATGCTACCCGACAAACCTGGCCCCATCCCAAAATGCTTATAATCTCCTTCCCTCACAACCCTACTACCTGTGTTGTAGACATAGATTTTTTCAAGAAAGTCGTTGATTTTGCCAGAGAACACAATGTTATGATTGTCCATGACTTTGCTTATGCTGACATTGTATACGATGGATACAAAGCCCCCAGTTTCCTTCAGGCTCCAGGGGCAAAACAGGTAGGAGTAGAAATATTCTCTCTTTCTAAATCATACAGTATGCCCGGGTGGAGAGTGGGTTTTGTGGTGGGAAATAAAGATATGATCTTTGCTTTAAGAAGAATAAAAAGCTATCTTGACTATGGAATATTTCAACCCATCCAGATAGCTTCAATTATAGCTCTCAACGAATCTCAGGAGTGTGTTACTGAAATTGTTAAAACATACAGGGAAAGAAGAGATGTCTTGATAGAAGGATTAGACAGGATCGGATGGAAAGTGGAAAAACCCAAGGGAACCATGTTTGTATGGGCAAAAATACCTGAAAAATTCCAGAGTCTTGGATCGGTGGAGTTTTCCAAACTTATGTTAAAAAAGGCAAAAGTAGCAGTAGCTCCAGGACTGGGATTTGGAAGCTATGGTGATGAATATGTAAGGTTTGCCCTTGTAGAAAACAAACACAGAATAAGACAAGCTATAAGGGGAATAAAAAAACTCCTTTGCGAAGAAAATGAATATTCTATTACAGGGTCTTCCAGGGATAGGTAAAACCACTATTATAGAAAAGTTAGCCGAGCTGTTAAAAAATATAGCAGGATTTTATACCAAAGAAATAAGACAAAATGGAGAAAGAGTGGGATTTCTTGTAAAAGATTTTGAAGGAAGAGAAGGAATTCTTGCACACATAGAATATAAAAGTCCCTATCGAGTTGGAAGGTATTGTGTAAACATAAAAAACTTTGAGGGTATAGCTATCCCTGCTTTAGAAAATGGTTTAAAGGAAAGAAAAATTCTGCTTATCGACGAAATTGGAAAGATGGAGATATTTTCAGATAAATTTAAAGAACAGGTAGCAAAATCTCTTGATAGTCCTAACCAGGTAATTGCTACTATTCCCCAGAAAATGAATTATCAAATTAAAAAAATCATAGAAGGCAGGAATTACCATTTAATCCATGTTACAAAAGAAAACAGAAATAGCCTTCCTGGTATTGTATTAAATCTTTTAAAGGCAGAAAACAAAAATTAAAAATGAAACTGGTAGGTAAACGGCTTCCTCATCTATCCAGAGAGTCCCATACTCTTCTTAAAATATCTTTTTTAGGACATACCTTTAATGATATGTATTGGCTCATAATTCCTCTTGTTTTACCACTTATTAAAAACGAGTTTAAATTAGACTACGCTCAATCAGGATTTCTGCTTACCTCTTATACCTTAACAGGAGCCTTTGGCTCGCTTATAACAGGTCATCTGGGAGACAAAAATGGAAGAAGATTCATATTAAGCTGGGGATTTTTTCTTGGCTCATTAGCCCTTGTCTTATGCGCCTTTAGCTCCGGATACTGGCAAATTTTCTTTGCTTTAATAATCCTTGGGGTGGGCATAAGCGCCTTTCATCCCTCCATGATAGCTGTTATATCTAATAAATTCCCCCTTAAAAGGGGAACTGTACTTGGTCTTTTTCAATTCTGGGGATGGGTAGGAACATTTGGTGCAGTAGTTGCTATATCCCTTCTGATTAAGGTATCCCCTAACTGGAGGGGGATACTTTTAATACTATCTATACCAGGATTTGTTTTTGCACCGTTATTTTTTAAAATCCTGAAACCATTAATCCAGGAAGAGAGAGAAAATAACGATAAGATAACTCCTGCTTCCTCTAAAAATAAAACAGCCACACCTGTTTTTACCTTTTTAATTTTCTTAAGTGCCAACACTCTCTTTGTCTTAAGTTATAATGCAGTCATTAACTTTATTCCCACCTACCTTGTAGAAGAAAAATCCCTGAGTTTATCTGCTGCAAGTTATTCTTTTCTGATGGTAATTGCTGCTGGCTTTATAGGAACAATACTGAGTGGCAAGGCTTCTGATGACCTTTCTCCTCTCAATACACTTTTAGCTTTTGTGGGATTCGGTGGACCTGTAATAATTATCTTAACTTTTCTGCAAAATTACATCTTACTTATCATCTTCCTTGTAATTTTTGGAATCTCCTACTCGGGAGTGTGGGCACCCCAGCAGGATTATCTTGCAAAAAACACACCAAAAAACTCAAGAGGAAAAATCTATGGTCTTATCTTCTTTGCAATAAATATCATCGGAGCAATAGCTCCAGGGATAACAGGAATTATAGCAGATAAATTTAGTCTCCCTGTTGCCCTGAGAGCTATGAGCATCCCCATCTTTTTCTCTTTAATCCTGCTTTTTTTGCTAAAAAGAAAAGAAAAAAACAGAAATTAGAAAAGCAAGGTATAAGATTATTCACCTTAAGCCTAAGAAATAAACTTTATCTTTCTGGCAACTGTTATAAACCCTGTATGAGCAACCATCCTGTGAGCAGGTCTCACACTCATTCCATCCACATTCCAGGGACGAAGTAA
>JAGGZA010000018.1 GCA_021162265.1 Candidatus Aerophobota bacterium
AGAAAAACTTAAACCTCAAAAAGGATAAAGAAAAATGGGACTATACATCTCCATCTTAATGTTTGTAGTAACTCTTCTCTTGGGAGTTCCGGTAGGAATATGCCTTGGACTTACAGGAATGATAGGAGTTATGACGCTTGGAGGAGTTCCACTTAAAGTAATAGCTCAAAGAATATTCACAGGTCTTGATTCCTTTCCTTTAATGTGCATTCCCTTTTTTATACTGGCAGGAGAACTCATGAACCAGGCGAAAATTACCGATAGATTGGTCACTTTCTCCGATGTTCTGGTAGGAAGATTCAGAGGGGCTTTAGCCCATGCCAATGTCGTTGCCAGCATGTTTTTTGGAGGAATTACCGGAGCAGCAGCAGCTGATGTCTCTGCTCTTGGGACAATTCTTATCCCGGCAATGAAAAAAGATGGATACGATGCTCCCTTCAGTGCAGCTATAACAGCATCTTCTTCCCTGCAGGGACCAATTATCCCTCCCAGTATCCTGGCTGTAATTTATGGAGCTACAATGGGTGAGTCTATTGGAGCGCTATTTGCTGCAGGGATACCTATTGGAATCTTAATTGGAATTACAGACATGGTTATAGTCCACTTTATTGCGGTAAAGAAAAATTACCCTAAAAAGATAATTAAAGTTAACTTTAAAGAGTTTATCTATATTTTTGGAAATGCAATTGTAGCTTTAATTATGCCTCTCATAATTTTAGGAGGAATTTTAACCGGGATGTTCACTCCCACCGAGGCAGCAGCAGTAGCTGTGGGATATGCTTTCTTTGCAGGGTTTGCAGTTCTTAAGACCCTGAAGGTATCTGACCTGCCCCGTATTTTTGTTAATGCTGCTGTTACAACTGGAGTGGTATTTTTACTTCTGGCATCTGCCCGTCTTTATTCCTGGGTTTTAAGCACCTACAGGGTGCCAGATGCTATCAAGACAGGTGTCCTATCTATATCTTCCAATCCTTATATAGTTATTTTAATGATAAATCTTATCCTCCTCGGGGTGGGATGTGTGATGGACCCGGGTGCAGCTATAATTATGCTTGCTCCGGCTCTTGCCCCGTTAGCCTGGCAGATAGGCATTCATCCCATACAGTTTGGAATGATTATGATCGTTAATCTCTGCCTTGGACTTATAACACCTCCTGTTGGACTGTGTCTTTTTATCAGCGCAGATATTGCTCAGACATCCCTGGAGAAAGTCGCCCGGGCAGTTATGCCTATGTTTTTATTAGATTTATCTGTACTATTTCTTGTGTCTTATGTTCAACCATTTGTATTATACGTACCAAGGCTTTTTGGGTTTGCATAATTTTTATGATTAAAGTAGAGGGTCTAACTAAATATTATGGACCGGTAAGAGGAATTGAAGATGTAAGTTTTACCGTAAAGGAGGGAGAAACAGTAGGACTTTTGGGTCCTAATGCTGCGGGGAAAACCACCACTATGCGTATCTTAACCTGCCTTTTCCCTCCTACTCGAGGTAAAGCTGAAGTAGCAGGGTTAAGTGTTGTAGAAAAACCCCTCCAGGTGAAAAAGCTAATAGGATACCTTCCTGAGACAACGCCTCTTTATCTTGATATGACGGTTTCTTCCTATCTTGGTTTTGTTGCTGAAATAAAAGGGATAAGATACAAGAATAAAAAAGAAAAAATCAAACAGGTAATGCAGACCTGTGGGATAGAAAATGTAAGAGAAAGAATAATTGGAAAATTATCCAAGGGCTACAGACAGAGAGTGGGATTGGCTCAGGCTTTACTTAATAACCCCCCTGTTCTTATCCTTGATGAACCAACAATTGGCCTTGACCCAAAACAAACTTTTGAGTTCAGGCAATTGATCAGAGGAATGCGGGGTAAAAGGACAATAATTTTAAGCACTCATATCCTCCCTGAGGTAAGTATGACCTGTCAGAGAGTAATCATAATAAACAAGGGGAAAATAGTAGCTCAGGATACACCCTATAATCTTGCTTCTCAACTTCAAAAGTCCAATAGAATATATCTTCAGATAGAAGGTCATGTTGATGAGGTTACTAAAGGAATAAGCGGTATTCAGGGGATTATGGGAATAAAACCTGGCAAAAGAATAGCTCAAAACACTTTTGAATACATTGTGGAAACAGAAAAAAATATAAATCTTACCAAAGAAATTGCTTCTTTTGTCGTTAACAGTGGATGGGGACTTCTGGAGATGCGTCCTTTGAGTATGGGACTGGAAGATGTTTTTGTGAATCTTGTTACAGAAGAAAAAGTTGCTGAAGAAAAAGAGAAATGAAAAATTTTTCTGCTTTATTTAAAAAGGAAATCAAATCTTATTTTGTTTCACCAATTGCCTATGTATTGATATGTGTCTTTCTTGTTATCTGTGGATATTTCTTTTATAGAGACCTTCTCTACTTTAGTTTTTTAAGTCTCCAGGCAGGATATGACTCTTCCCTCCAGAGTAGCGTAAACATAAACGAGCTTATACTTCGTCCTTTGTTTTCCAATATGAGTTTTATACTCCTTTTTCTGGTTCCTCTTTTGACAATGAGAATCTTCTCAGAAGAGAAAAAATTAGGAACTCTTGAACTTCTCCTTAGTTATCCTGTTCGTGATGTAGAGGTTATTATGGGAAAGTTTGCTGCTTCTCTTGTTGTATTGCTTGTTGCATTGGGAATAACCTCCATCTTTCCGATAATACTTTTTATCCTGGGAGAGCCTGAAGCTGGACCTATTATTTGTGGATATCTGGGGCTAATCTTAATGAGTGTAGCATTTATATTTGTGGGAATGCTCTTTTCCTCTCTTACCGAAAACCAGATTATAGCAGCAACTGCTACTTTTGGAGCTCTCCTCCTTTTCTGGGCTATTGGATGGTCATCAGCATTCGCTCCAGGAGTACTGGGAAAATTACTTGCCCAGCTTTCCGCATTTAATCACTTTAGCAGTTTTGCCAGGGGAGTTATTAATACATCGGACTTAACTTTTTACATCAACTTAAGTCTCTTTTTTCTGTTCTTAACGGCAAAATCGTTACAAGCGAGAGCCTGGAAAGGTTAACTTATGCAAACGAAATTTAAACGTGGAATAAATGTGGTAGCCTTAACAGTGATAATCCTGGGAATCTTAACCTTTCTTCAGATACTCTCAACAAGACATCCGCTGAGATTTGACCTTACCGAAACCAAGAGATACAGTCTGTCAGAGAAAAGTAAAAAAGTACTTAAATTATTAAACAGACCAATTAAAGCTATCGCTTTTTATGGAGAAAAAGAGTTTGGCAGGAATGAGGTAGAAGAACTTCTCGAAGAGTACAGGTATAATTATCCAAAATTTAGTTACGAGTTTGTAGACCCTGTTAAGAACCCTGCTATGGTAAAAAAATACAACATACAAAGCCATGGAACTATTGTACTGGAATACAAAGGAAGAAAAGAAAAGGTAATAAGCAGAGAAGAGGAGGACTTAACAAACGCTATACTCAAGCTTATAAGAGAACAGAAAAAAATAATTTACTTTCTTACAGGACACGGTGAAAAGGGAATTTTTAACAAATGCAGTAAGTTAAGAGAGGCTCTGGAGAGCGAAAACTATAAGGTAAAAGAACTCTCTCTTTTAAGAGAAGAAAAAATACCGGAAAATGCATCCTGTCTGGTAATACCTGGTCCTGAAAAAAACTTTTTTAATAACGAGCTGCAGGCTATTGCAGACTATATAAAAAATGGAGGCAAGATTGTTATTATGATAGACCCTTACAGATGCCCCTCTATGGAAAAATTCCTTGTCCAGTATGGTATTGAACTGGATAACGACACTATCGTGGATAAAACAAGTAAAATACTTGGAGGAGAATACCTTTTCCCGGTTGTAACCAAATACGAATCTCATCCAGTTACCAGGAACCTAAATTATGCTTCTTTCTTTCCTATTGCTCGTTCTCTAAAACTTAAAACGAAAAATGAAAAAAATGCAGAAGTTGAGGCACTGGCCAAAACAGGAAAAGACGCCTGGGGAGAAACAAATAGAAAAGGCCTTATTGAAGGGAAAGCTTCCTTTGATAAAAATAAAGATATTCCGGGACCATTAATTATTGGAGCCGTTGCTTCCATTCCCATTCAGGAAAAGAAAAAAAGTGCAAAGTTAGTCGTCTACGGAGATTCGGATTTTGCCAGCAATGATTATCTGGAAGTTTCAGGAAATAAGGACCTCATCTTAAATACCATAGGATGGCTGGCGGAAGAGGAAAGTTTAATTTCTATTCGTCCTCGTGAGTGGGGATACACTCCTATTATCCTTTCTGAGAAACAGTCAAAAATTCTATTCTGGATATCAGTAATTATCCTGCCCTTGCTGGTAGCCGGAATTGGAATAGGAGTTTTAACCTATAGAAAATGGAAAGGATAAATATAAAAACAATAGTATATCTTTGTGCAGTATTAGCTGTTCTTGCAGGATATTTTTTTCTCTATGAAACAAAGAACGAAACCCCTCCCAGAAAAGAGGAAAAAATATTCCAACTTAAACCGGAAAATGTAGAAAAAATAACCCTTTTAAAAAACAGTGTAAAAATAGTTTGTGAAAAAAAGGATAACCAGTGGTTTATTAAAGAACCTGTATCCTGTAAGGCAGATAATAAGATTATTAATGAAATAATTTCTCAACTGGAAAAAGCTAAAATGGTAGAGATGGTGGAGAAAAACCCTTCTGATCTTTCTCAATTTGGGCTCAAGATACCACAGGCTCTGAAAGTAAAGGTAAGCACAGACAAAGGGAAGGAGGAAGAATTAATAATTGGAAACCCTGTATCTTTAAATGTCCTCTATGTATATGCAAAAAAAGCGAGGAGTCCACAGGTATTTACAGTTTATTCTAATTTAAAAACAATTCTCAATAAAACAACATTTGACCTGAGAGACAAAACAGTAATTTACGTAAAGCAAGATAATGTAGAAAAAATAAGGATTAAAAGGCCTTCTCTTGATTTAATGCTTGAAAAAAACCAGAATACCTGGCAAATTACCTCTCCTGTAAAAGCATTAGCAGACAAAGACAGGGTAAGTCAGCTGCTGGAAAAATTAAAAAAAGCTAAAGTTAAAAAGTTTATCAATGAAAAAACTTCCAATCTCAAACCTTATGGTCTTGTAAATCCTTACATTCAGATTTTTCTATGGGAAAAAGGCAAAGATAATCCTCTAAAATTATTAATAGGTAACAAAAAGAAGGAGGATACTTTTTATGCCAGAAAAGTAGAGAATAGCTCCGTATTTCTCATAGACAAAGATATTGTGGATTCTCTACCACAGAAAGCTGAAGACATCAGAGAAATGCACATTTTAAGGTTTGATATTGATAAGATAACTAAAATTGAGCTAAACTATCCTGGAATTAAGATTATAATTGACAGGGAAGACAAAGATAACTGGAAGATAAAAAGTCCTGTCTTAACGAAGGCTGATGAAATGGCAATAAAAAGATTGCTCTGGGATATAAAGGATACAAAACTGAATAGTTTTCTTCCTGCAAGTTATCTAAAAAAAATAGAGCATAAAAAACCGGATGTAACAATCAGTTTGTGGGAAAAGGAAAAAGCCCATAAGCTAACTATCTTCAGCAAAGTGGTTTTAGAAAAAAAAATCTGTGGCAAGTCAACCCTGCACACCCTGCCCTTTACCTTGAAAGATGAGATAAAAAAGAACCTTTTTGTAACTATTTTTGATATAAGAGATAGGCATCTTCTCAATTTTGACCCTCTGAAAATTGACAAATTTGAAATTAAATATAACAGCAATATAATTAAAGTTGAAAAAAGGGGAAGAAGATGGAAGATAACAAAACCATCTCTTGGATTGGCTGATGGACCAAAGGTATGGCGGATTATTTTTGCTATTAAGGATCTTAAATTTAAAAAAGTTATAGAGGAAAAGATTTCCAATCCTTCAGCCTATGGCTTTGAAAATCCCTCACTTCAGATTACTTTGTGGGAGAAGGGACAAAAAAATACAAAAACTATAAAGATAAGAAAACTTACAAATAAAAAATCATTTTTGGCTGTGAGCAGTGCTCTTGAAGGAGTATATGGTATAAACTCTGATTTTGTAGATAAAATACCCAAAAGAGCTTCAGAAATTGAATATAGAAGATGAAGGCAGATGTGATAATTCTTCTCTCACCTGCTCATAAACCTTCCTTAAAGGTATACCTTTGTTAAGAGAAATCCTCTTGCAATCATCATATTCGGGAACCAGGTTCACAACCTTTCCTTCCCATATTCCAACTTTAACCTTAACCTCCCCCAGCGAAGTTTTCAAGCTCTTTATCTGCCTTTTTATTTTCTTTCTCCTTGTATGAGATAACCTGACGCCCAGGGTGGTTGTTTCTGAAAAAATAATACTTAACATTTCCTCTTCCCTTTCCTTATCGCATATAACAGTCAAAACTACACCAGGACGATTTTTTTTCATATAAGCAGGGACTAAAAAAACATCCAGGGCACCTTTCCTAAAAAGAGAAGCCATTATATGTTCGTAAAACTGAGGATTCATATCATCTATATTGGTTTCCAGAACAGTAACAGAATCTTCCTCAAATGAAGATTCTGTTACCCCTATCAATAATCTTAACACATTAGGCGAGGAAAGGTCTCTTTCTCCTGCTCCATATCCAATTTTTTCCAGCTTCATATCCGGCAAAGACCCATAAGAAGTAGATAATCCCTTAAGCAATGCTGCTCCTGTGGGAGTGGTGAGTTCTGCCTCAATATCAGTGGAGTAAACAGGAACTCCTTTAAGAAGCTCTACAGTAGCTGGAGTAGGTACAGGAAAAACCCCGTGAGCAATCTTAACTCTCCCTCTTCCCACATTTACCTTTGAGGCATATACTTTTTCTATCCCCATTTTACTGAGTCCAACAACAGACCCCACAATATCAATTAATGTATCAAGAGAACCCAACTCATGAAGATGCAGATTTTCAATGTCCTCCTTATGAATTTTAGCTTCTGCCTTTGCCAGACTTAGAAAAATATCCTTACTTTTCTGTTTTAACTCCTGATCTAAATTCAATCTATCTATAAGAGTAAGAATTTCAGAAGGACGCCGATGGCTTTCTGAAGGTAAAATTACATTAACCTTCGTTGCACTTATTCCACTCCTTTTCACGCTTTCTGCTGTAATCTTGCAACCTGAACAATCCAGACCCTCAAAAATATCATTGAGAACATGCAAAGGCAGTCCTGCATCCACTAAAGAACCTAACACCATATCTCCGCTTATTCCAGAAAAACAGTCAAAATAAGCAATTTTCATAACTACTCCATATTCATTTGATTAATTAAAGAGGCAAGATAACCTGCTCCAAATCCATTGTCAATATTAACCACTGCCACTCCAGGACTGCAACTGGTAAGCATTCCAAGAAGTGCTGAAATGCCCTTAAAACTTGCCCCATACCCTACACTTGTGGGAACAGCTATAACAGGCCTGTCCACTAATCCCCCGACTAAACCAGGCAGTGCTCCCTCCATCCCTGCTACAACAATCAGAACGTTGGCACCTGTTAAAAGTTCTCTCTCTTCCATTAAACGATGAACTCCGGCTATTCCTACATCATACAGAGACTCAACTCTGTTACCCATAACTTGAGCTGTTACCTTAGCCTCTTCGGCTACAGGAATATCTCCTGTTCCTGCAGAAATAACAAGAATAAATCTTTTGCTGTCTATAACAGGCTTTGCTTTCCCTGCAATAACTATTCTTGCCTCAGGATAGTAAGTAGCATTGCCAATAGTTTCCCTGATTTCCTGATAAACTTCCTTGCTTGCTCGAGTAGCCAGGATTAACCCACTTTTATCCCACATTTTTTTAGCAATAACTCTTATTTGAGAAATAGTTTTTCTCTCACAAAAAATAACCTCTGGAAATCCCCTCCGAAGTTCACGATGGTGGTCAACCCTGGCAAAGCCAAGGTTCTCAAAGGGCAAATTCTTAAGCTCCTTCATAGCTTCACTTACTGAAATCTTCTGCTGACTTACTTTCTTAAGGATATCCTCTATATATTCTCTATTCATCTCCTTGCCTTCCTCAGACTTATGATTTTTTATTTTATCTTAATACCGCTCCAAGTCAACAATATACAATTTACTACAGGAATTTTAAGCTTTCACACCAGAAAAGTAACGGAGCTTTGCTAAAATAATTGCTATTGCACCGCTGAAAACAGGTATTATAAGCACACCACCAGAAACACCTATTTTTTGAGAAATTTGACCAACGAGCCAGGGCAAAAACATAGAACCAAAACTCCCGCTTGCGGTAATAACACCTGTCAAAAAGCCAATATGCTTTGAGAAAATATTACCACCCAGTGCTCGTAATCCGGGAGAAACAAAAGAAAAAAATAATCCTGAAAAAATAAGAAATAGCACAGTTAAAATCATCCTGTCACTTATAAAACTGAGAACAAAAAATAAAGCTGCACCTCCCGTTCCAAGAATTAGAGAATGGTACAGATCACTCTTATGAAAAAAACGAGCAAACAAAGCTCTCCCACCAATAATGCTGAGCCAGAAAACAGATACACTGTAACTTGCTACAGCAGGAGATAGGCTCCGTTCCTTTGCAAGAAAAAAGGGCATCCATGAATAAAAAGCCACCTGCACTCCAATAGCAAGAAAATTAGCAAGAATAATAACCCAGAAAAGAAAAGAAGTAACTGGTTTTTCTCTCAGACAATTACTATCTTTCTTCATCACATAAGATTTAATATTCCTGTATAACTTCCTCCTTCCGAAAAACAAAGGTAAGGGAAAGGTAATAATCCCGAAGAAAAGATAAACTAAATACCAGCGTACAGTATAGGTAAGAACAATACCTACCAGCAATGGACCAACAACAGCCCCTAAGCCAAAAAACATAAGCAAAATACTAAGGTACCTTGCTCTGCTATTTACAAAAACCTCAGAAAACAGGGAATTTGTACTGCCATGTAATACTCCCCCACTTAACCCTATAAAAAAAAGCAAGGGTAAAATAACTTCCATACTATTATGCAAAAACACCATACTCAATAGAGAAAATAAAAAAAATAAGGAGAAAAATGTAAGTAAAAAACGAGCTCTATAAACACGCCATACAAAAGAAATAAAGATCCCTGCTGAAAAGAATCCCATAGAGTTAAGCACTACAGGATATCCAACCTCGGCTATTCTTAGTTTAAAAGAATCAGCAATGGGGACCAGAAGCGGACCTATGGAACCATTAGCCATACCAAAAACCAGCATAACAAGATAGGAAGCAGCCCTTATCTTTTTATCAATTAAATCAGATTCTCTTAACATATCTGGAAATCTTATTTTCTCTGATCATTATAATAAACTACTGAAGAGAATAGAGAATAAATGACAAAATAATAGCTAAAAACCGACAAAATGCAAGGAGAGAAATTCAGCTAAAATGAAGCTACAGGAGAGAATTAAATTAATAACTGCTGCATGACAGGTGAAAGTTCAGGGAAATGAGTTGAAAGGAAGCTATCGGGATAAAGAGAAGAAACCATTTTTTTCTCCTCAAACGATTCCTCCAGAAAAACAAGAAAATTATTATCTGCCTTACGTAAAACATCAAGATAGTAAACATAAACATTTTTAATTTTATTGAAATCATCAAGATAAGCCCTTTTCACAGGAGCTGCTCGAGGAAGTTTCATCTTTAAAAAGTTATAATATCTGCCATTCCTGGCTATCCTGAAGTCAAGATGAGGTCCGGTAGCAAGACCTGTAGCACCAACGTATCCTATAACCTGTCCCTGGAATACCTTTTTACCTCTTCTTATACCCTTGGCTATTCGTGAGAGATGACCATAACTTGTGATATATCCATTGGGATGCCTGATTTTTACCTGTCTCCCAAATCCTCCATTCCATCCAGCAAAGATAACAATTCCCTCACCTATGCTGGAAACTGGTGTTCCCGTGGGAGCAGCATAATCAATGCCCAGATGAGGACGATAAATCTTAAGAATCGGGTGAAATCTCCTGTAAGAAAAATAAGAAGATATCCTTCTGTAAGAAAGAGGGGAACGCAAGAAACTCTTCTGCAAAGACTTTCCCTCTGGTGTAAAGTATCCTTTGTGTCCCTGAGGATCACGATAAAATATAGCAGTGTATTTTTTCCCCTGATTAACGTACTGTGCAGCAAGAATTTTACCTTCAGCCAGAATCTTTCCTTCGGTATCTACATATCTTTCCCATATTATCTGGAAAAAATCACCCTTTCGGGGGTCAGTAAGAAAATCTATTTCCCAGGAAAAAATATCAGAAAATTTTAAAATAAGTTCATCGTTCACCCCCTCTTTCCTCATAGCATCATAAAGAGAAGATTTAATCTCTCCTCTGGCTCCCACTACAACCCTTTTCCTCAGTACCTCCTTTTTTCTTACTGTAAAAACCCCCGGTCTGATCTCTTCCACAATATAGTAATGAAAACCCTGGGGGAAATATCTAAGAACTATAAGTCCGTTTTCCTTTTTTTGAATTTCAACCTTATCACCCGGTCTGCAATCTCTGGGATTAAAAAAGGGCTTCAAGGACTTTGATATAAGATAAATTTTCTGAGGTGAAATTTGTCTTTTTTTTAAAAAATCATAGAGAGTATCATTGCGACGGATAGTACCTGAAAAAATAACTACTGGAGAAACTATCCTTTTCTTTACAGAAGATTCAACAAAGGATTGAGAGGAACGGCTCTTGACAGAAAGATTTTCAACCTTTTTTTCTCTTCCCAATTTCTTCTTATCACCATTTTTCTCTAACACAGGCAGTCTGTAAGAAAGACCAGAAAAAAATGTGTTTAAAAGAGAAGGAAATCCTGGTAAGGTTGCAATTAATATGAAAAAAATTATCCCTCCTATTACAAGATTAAATACCAGTTTTCCCCGCTTTATCCTTATCATTTCCTTTTACCAATGTGCTCCATAGCTTCTTTATCTTTCAAGGATGTATTATACCAGAGTACAGGAAATCAAGCAAGTTATTGAAGTTTTAACTATTACTTCAAAAATATCTTTCCTGTTATTTCTTAATTGCCTGTGCTTTCTCATATTCTCTAATTGCCTTATCGTAAATATTTTTTTTCATATAAATATCACCAAGAAGAGAATGAGCTGAGGGATCATCCGGGGTAATTTTCAATAATTTTTTTAAAGTGAACTCTGCCTCATCTAACCTACCCTCTTGAAAGTAAACATTTGCAAGATTGAAAAGAGCATTGGTATTTTGAGGATTTACCTGAATCTCCTTAAGATAAAAGGAAATAGCTTTCTCAAAATCTTTTTTCTCGTAATAGAGATTGCCAAGACAAAAATAAGTATCCTCAAATTCTTTTTTCTTGCTTAAAATAAAGCTATACTGAGCAATAGCATCATCAATTCTTCGTAGCTGAGTGTATGCATAACCAAGATAATAGTGCACAGATAAATCCTGTGGATTTATCTCAACAGCTTTCTCAAGATGAGAAATAGCAAGAGAGTAACTTTTGAGCTTAAGATATAAATAACCAGCTTCTGCCTGGCAATAAAAATTATGAGGGTCAATTTCTATTGCTCTGCAAATTATTCTCTCTGCCTTATGATAATCTCCTTTCTTTTGATAAATTCTCTCAAGATAAATATAAGAGAATACATTTGACGGTTCTTTGTTAATAGCTTTTTTCAGATATTGCAAAGCCTTCTCTATCTTTCCTTCCTTATAGCAAACCTCACCAAGCTCAAAGTATATCCGGGGAAAGCCGGAGTCAAGCTCTCTTACCTTCTCTAAAATCTTCTCTGCTTCACTTAATCTTCCCTGAATCCGAAGCACTCTGGAAAGATTGTAAAGCGAAGGAATATGAGAAGGGTTATTATCAATTTCCCTTTTGTATTCATCCACTGCTCTTGAATAAAGCTTCTGATAAAAATAAATATTTCCCAGTTGAAAATGAAGTTCCGGATAGTCAGGATTTAAATTTATACATTTCACAAGTTCTTCTTCTGCCAGAGAATACTTTTTCTGAACAGAAAAGACAAGAAAGAGATCATAATGAGCCTCAAAACTATTATTATTTAAAGTTATAGCTTTTTTAAATTCTTCTTCTGCCTTTTTGTACATCTCCTGTTGATAATAAGCTACTCCTAAATTAAGGTGAACAACAAAATCATCATAAGAAAACCCCGGGGATGAAACAATGGAAAATAAAACCAGGATAACTCCTACATTCCTTATCAATCTGAAAAAATTACTGTTTTTCTTCGAGTTCATAGATAACCTCCATTTTTAATGTTATAGTGTTCTCATCCATACCCGCAGGAAAGGGAGGGAAGGGAGAAAGTCCAGAAATTAACTTTTCAGCAGCTTTATTTAATTCAGAATACCTGCTGGGTGATACTACTTTGACATCCATCACCTTCCCATCATGAGAGAGAGTGAAAATTATCCCTATCCTCCCCTTTTCACCCTTTTCCCTTGCCAGAGAAGGGTATTTTTTATTTCTCTGGATAATGTTGATTATTTCCCTTAAATACTCAGCAACTAAGATATGATGTTTTTTTAGAGGAAAAACTTTAACCCTGCTGATAGTACCCTCGGTATTGAATAAGGGTAAAGATGGAGAAAAGACAGAGGAAAAAGAAGGCTTAATCTCTGGAATAGAAAAAGATGCCCTGGGGTGGAGAAGAGGGGAGATAATTCTCTCCCCACCTTCTCCGGGAGGGAGCATTGGCGACTGTGAGGGAGGAAGGACAGTTTTTCTTAAATTACTGGGATACGATGAGACCTCAGGAAAAGAGAATTGATAACTCACTATCTCATCTGGTGACAAAAAGGTTCCATGAAAGAGGGATAGTTTTTCAGAAAAATTAAGAGGGACCATTTCAGGAGGAGTTTTTATAGTGAAAACTCTTTCAGAAGGAATAAAAAAAGAATACAAATTATCCTCTTGTGGCAGAGAGGTAGCAGGAAGGGAAAAACTTTTTTTAAGAATAAAACCTTTGTTAAGATAAAGAGGTTTTTCAGAACAAGAAAAGGCACGAGGAGAACTGCCAGGTAAGGAAAATAAAAAAACACAGGAACGAGAATGATTTATTGATAAATCAGTTAAATATAAAGGTTTACCCTTCGCGCAGATAGGTTCTAAATTAGAAGAAGATTTCAGAGGCATTAAGGAGTAACTCCTCAGAGTATTTAATTTTTTTCGGGTTGATAAAAGAGAACCTGTACAAACAGGACTTACCTTTTTTGAAATAACTTCTTTACCATAATTTCGTAAGAAAAGCGAAGAAGAAAGAGACCCGGAGAAGAAGGTGGATGGAATATCCGGTATCTTTAGAGAATAAAAGGTATTTTTGGTCTGGGGTGATTTGCAAAAAGCATAAATTGATGAGGAAGAAAAAAACAAAGGAGA
The DNA here is from genome assembly GCA_021162265.1 of Candidatus Aerophobota bacterium. Classification (GTDB taxonomy): domain Bacteria; phylum Aerophobota; class Aerophobia; order Aerophobales; family B3-G15; genus CBFDTW01. The sequence continues at coordinate 13,424 of JAGGZA010000018.1, forward strand.
TTCATCGCTTAAAAATACTCCATTACCTGGCATCTTCTTGATTGAAACAGACGCACCACTATTAAGAGGAGAAAGATTTTCCTTAAATGTACTCTGTTTTTCCATATTATTGTCCATAAAGAAATGAGAGAAAACTTTTTTCTTTCTCCTCATACTTAACCTGTTCCCGATAGATATCTCTTTGAACCCATAAGTAAGCACTACATCTGAAGAGGAAGGCTTTTCCTGATAAAAAAAGGATAAAGGAATAAAAAGTAAAACAACAAGATGAAGTAAAATTGAAATAATTATCCAGTACAATTAATCCCCTCCAATTTTTCTTGCAAGAATACTTACCTTCTTTACCCCTTCTCTTCTGCAAACATCCATTACCCTTACTGGAACCTTAAAGGGAACATCAGCATCAGCCTCAATACTTACAGTTTTAATTCTTTCTTTTTCCCTTTTTAATCTTAGGAAAGAGGAAAGAGCTTCCAAGCCGATTTCCTTTCCTTCCACAAAAATTGCCCCCTTTTTATCAATCACTATAACCAAATTTCTTTCTGCCTTTTTCGCAGAAGATGTTTCAGGAAGATCAAGCTGTGCCAGCTTTTGCGAACCAAGAGATGCTGTAAGAAGAAAAAAGATAAGAAGCAAAAGAACAATATCGACAAGAGGAGCTACCTCCAGGGAAAGGGGAATTTTTCCCCGTAAAATTTTCCTCATTTTCTCACCTCTCTCAAAAAACCTTCTACCTGAAAAACCACATCATTCATCTGTAAAGAAATATCCTCTAATTTTCCCTCCAGGTAATGGTAGATTATTAAAGTGGGAATGGCCACTGCAAGTCCTGCTGCTGTGGTTAAAAGAGCTTCCCAGATCCCCCCGGCTAAAGCTCCCGGGTTTACCACAGCTCCTTTTGCATTTTCTACTGCCATAAAAGCTTTTATCATCCCTACAACTGTCCCGAATAACCCTAAGAGAGGTAATACATGTCCAATTATCCCCAAAAATCTTACATTTTTACCTAACTTCCTGATCTCCGCTGAAATATACTGAGAAAAAATCTCTTCTCTTACTCTGTATGGAAGCTCAAAATTATCAATAACAACAGCACAAATTCTTGCTACAGGGCTTTTACTTTTCTCACACATATAAAGAGCCTCGTCTTTTTTCCCTCCTCTAAGAAAATTCTCAATTTTAAACAAAAACCTGGATACATCTAATCTCGCCTTAAAAAAACTGTAAAACCTATCCATAATTATACTTAAAGAAACAATTGAAAGAGCTAAAATCGGCCACATTATAATTCCGCCTTTTAAAAAGAGTCCAAGCAAAATAAGCCTCCTTTCAAAGAGGGGCAAAATCTTAAAATATTAATTTAAGATTTTACCCCTCTTATTTTTCTATAAAGTAACCTCAACTCCTCCTTTTACTGTCCTGCCCGGCATAGGATAACCTTTTATGTCCGCATACTTTTCATTAAAAAGATTATCCACTTTGATAAAAACATTATATTTCCCAGCTAATTTAAAACTCAGTTTTGCCCCAACCAAGCTGTAAGGAGGAAGTTTTTCTGTATTCTCTCTGTCAGCATATCTTTCTCCAACTACCTTACCTTCAAGGGGGAGTTGAAGGTTGGGTTGCACCTCGTAATCAAGGGCTAAAAAAAGCTTATTTTGAGGACGATAAGGTAAGAAATTACCCTTAAATTCTTTATCATCTTTTGCTTTAAGATAGGTATAATTTAAAATAAAAGATAGTTTTTTAAAAGGTTTTACTTTCACCTCCCCTTCTAAACCATTTATTTTAGCCCTATCTACATTCTGAGGTTCCCATCTATAAGGAGAAACCTCTGTCCAGCTTATTAAATTGTCCACACAGGATGAGAAAAAGGTTATTCTTCCAAGTATTCTGGATGAAAAAATATGCTCAATGCCCACCTCATATTCTGATGATCTCTCAGGTATGAGGTTGGGATTTCCAAAAAGTCCCATTCCTCCTCCCCAATCTTCCTTCCAGTAAAGATCGTCCATCGTGGGTGGTCTAAAAGCACTTCCCCAGGAGCCCCTGAGAGAAGTAAGCTCTCCCAGACGATAAAGAAAGCTAACCCTCGGGCTTAACTGGTAACCATAAATTGAATGACTATCATACCTTGCTCCTAATACCACAACAAAGTCAGGAAAGGTTTTCACCTGACTCTCAAGATAGAGAGCACCAAGGCTTGCTCCCTTTTTTCCTCCAATTCTGGAGGTTCCATCAATTGTTCTGACATCCACTTCATCTCTTCTCAGGCTAACTCCCCAGATGAATTTCTGTCGTGAATTAAAGAAAAAAATATCCTGAAAATTTACGCCGTAAGTTTTGCTTTCCGTCGTATCTTTCTGGAACCAATCAGGATTTTCATAGATGATTTCATCCTGATTCAAATAGCCCTTGAAAGAAAAATAAGAGCCTCCCCGTTTCCATTTACAGGTAAGATCAAGCCAGCTTTTCCTGTTCTCTTGAGTAGAAGCCGGAGTGGGCCAGTCAATAGATCCCGGGATACCCCTTTTATCCTGATAGTATCCTCCGGAAAGAACAAAGGGAGAATAGACCACCTTACCCGTAAGGTTAAAAAAATCCTTCCAGCTATTCTGGCGGTCTCCCCCGGAATAACCCTTCTCACCGGTAAAAAGATAACCAGCTTTATCATTACCTTTTCCATAAAGCAAACTATATGAGCTTGCATTGAAATTACCACAGGATAAGCATGCTCTAATTACAGGAGTTTTCGGAGGATTCTTGGTAATTATATTTATCACCCCTCCCAAAGCTCCTCCTCCATACAAAGCGGAAAAGGGACCCCTTATCACCTCAATTTTCTCTACACTATTTAAGGGAAATTCTGAAAGATCAACATCTCCTGAGGAGGCTAAATTCACACCTCTACCGTCAATCATCACCAGAACCTGATTAGCCGAACTTCCTCTTAAACTAATACTGCTTATTCCATTAAGACCATAGCTTTTAACATCTACTCCTGCTACTTTATCCAACAACTCCGCTACGTTTTTAGCCCTGGAAGATTTAATCTCTTCTGCAGTAATTACAGTCACAGAACCTGGGGTGTCCTTTAAAAGCTGCGGAAATTTTGTGGCAGTAATTACAATCTCACCAAGATCAAATATCTGCCCTGCTCTGCTATAGTTTACGGGAAAAAAGACAGCAACCACTACTATCGCAAAGAAAAGAAGGAAAGAAGAAAGTAAATCAAAAAATCTTCTTCCTTTTCTTTTCCCCGTCCAACTTTTTAACCCAGCACAATTTAAACCATCTTTTTTCATACCTCCTACCTCCTTTAAAATTTTTTAAAATTTTAACAAAAAAAGCCCTGGCCTCCTCTTTTTAAGGAAACCAGGGCTTTTTATTATCTTTCAAATAAAAAACCCGCAACTTCTCATCTCGCGAAGAAGAGGGGCAAGTTTCTGCAGGCAGGTA
>JAGGZA010000009.1 GCA_021162265.1 Candidatus Aerophobota bacterium
CCTGAATATACTTCATATTTCCCTCTTATCATTTTTTTCTTGCCAAAATGATATCAATATTTTATTATTTTTCAAGGGTTTTCACACAATCTGACGGTAAACGCCATCCCGAGGAAATGGGAGAAGAGGAGGTAAGTCAATTTCTCACCTGGCTAGCAACAAAAAAGAAGGTAGCTGCCTCTACTCAAAATCAAGCCCTTTGTAGAAGCAGTAGGCAGGAGGTCAGGTCTTGAATTGTGAATTTTGTCCTTGTCTCTTTACTACCTTACTTACTGTGGAATAATGAACATTAGCGGTTCAACCATAAGGCTATGCAATAATTCAAAAATCAAGACCTGATCCCCAGCTTTCCCAAAGATTATTATCCGATGATTAAGGAAAGCGAGTTTTACTGGTAATGAATGGGTGTTCAGGAAGCATTGTCAGAGGTCTCTTTAATTTACGAGCTACGCTTTGTTTTAAGGCAAAAGGTAAAAAAATGGCTAATGGGGTAATATGTTTTATTGATCGTTTTTATTGCTTATTGCGAGGAAGTAATAAAGCAGTTTTATTCTTTTTTTATCTCATTTCAAATATACTGTTTTGTAAGTATCTTGCCTTAAACCAGTTGACATACGAGGTATTCAGATAATGCATGCCTTCAGATATATTGGCAAATGGGGTTTTGATAAATAGATGATAATGATTATCCATCAAACAATAGGCATAACAGACGAGGGAATATTTCGTCTCATTCATCTTATCTAAGAAGACCTTTTTATCCTTATCTGAATAAAAGAGGTTTTCTTAATATCTCGTGCAGTTATAATGATAAACAGCATTTTCAAAGGATAATGTCAAAATGTGAGGACCCGACCTCTTACTATTCAGTTGTGTACTATAACACGTCCAACTCTGGAGGGGGTCACCACATTATTTTCCAAGTCCATCTCTATAATTAGAAACATAATAATCAAGAGCTTCGTACTCCTTAATTAATCCTTCTTTAACTTTAGCAGCTTCGCTTGCCCCCCAATAGCAGGGTTTAGATGGATCAAGCCCCACAAATGAGTCTCCATAGGGCCAAACTATATAGAGGAGTTTCCCCGTCTCGACTTCAAACACGCTTAATTTTCTAAATCTTCATCAATAGATAGTCTAGGAGATATAATCGCTGCTATATATCGCCCATCAGGGCTATAACAGGGGAAATTTTCACTATACTTATATCCTCGGAGGGGAATTGCAAAGCTCTTTCTGATTATATTTGTCTTTATTTCATACATATCAAGGCGGGAGGAGCTCATAACTAATATATATTGGCTATCAGGGCTGAAGATCCCTATTGAATCACTCCTTTCCAAAATCTTCTGGCCTGTCTCCACATCATATACTACAAGCATATCTGGTTCCCAAGGGATTTTTATACCTATCAAAATATACTGTCCGTTTGGAGAAAAGGCGCTGTAGCGGAAGTAATCCACAGAACTTCTAAGCTGTTTCTCAACTTCCTTATTCAATTCGGACAACAGCTTTCCTGTGTTAACATCGTAAAGATTAAGTGACTGCCCACAGGCCCATAATAAGTATTTCCCGTTTGGGCTGAAACATATGGAACTTCCTTCCCCTTTTGTCTCGATTCCTAATTCCTTATATTTTCTGTTTTTGATGTCATAAAGGAGCAGGTGGGAGTCAGTAGTTCTCTCCTCCAACGAAGTCATCCACGAATCCACGTCATATACTATAGCTACGTGTCGCCCATCAGGGCTAAATACCACTGGCTCCACAAACTCACCACCCCGTATAGATATGCGCTTTCCAGTTTTAACCTCCCAAATGATCGTCTTATCATAATTTCTAAATCCAGTTACGTACTTTCCATCGGGGCTAAAAATACCAGAAAATGGACCTCTCACATGCCCATTAAGCATATTCCAAGGCTTGAAAACTCTGATGCACTCGCCTGTTCTGGTATTAAATATTCTAAGTTTATGCCTATATTTCTTGTCAGACTTGCTTGTTGATGCAATAGTTGAGCCATCAGGACTAAAACTGTTGTGGAACACATCTCCCTCGTGATCTTTGAATGTCCTAATACACATGCCCGTTTCAACTTCCCATAATCTCAGACATTTTAGGCTATAACGACCTTCTTCAGCTGATGCTATAAATCGCCCGTCTGGACTAAAGGCTATGGAGCTAACTGAGCTACCATCCTCAATCACAAGTTTCTTCCTATCATCAATGTTTATCTCCACCGTTTCCCTCCAGTAGTATATAACCAAGGTTTGATTGTCACTCCCACAAAATGCAATGGTAGACCTTCTAAGCTCCTTTTATCTGGTTGTGCCTTCTACTTTGAAGCAAATAGCAGAGCTACCGTTTTTCGGGAAAATCTCATCAGTAAAGAAGTAGGTTTCCGTCTCAACCCAAGCATATAAGCCAGGTTGCAGGTTTACCGTTCTAACCAACAAACCCTCGTCGCCAACTTCTAACTCTGAGCCTCCTCCTAGAGATCCGTAGTAAACGGTAAAAGGCAGAGCAAACTCTCTCTCATAAATAAGTCCATCTTTCCGAACTTTAGAAATGTTTATTTGATGTGGAATCATATCTATGAACTGCGCTTTCCCAGGTCTTATCACTAACACTTTATCTGGGCATTTCACATAGTAATAATAGCGATCAGGCGTCCAGGGGTTCTCATAATGCTTCTTTGTTTCTCTAACCTTGCAATTTGGCTCTAATTTAACCAATTGTTTCTTTGATGTATCAATGTAAAACATACCACTACCTTTAGGTATGGGGTAAAGCACAACATTTGGAGCAGGGTAATGCGACTTTTGCTGAATGTTTAGGGTAAGTCTAATTGTGGTGTAGCCGTCTTTTGAAAATTTTATTTCCAGTGGACCTGGTGCATAGTCTAAAGAGTATTTTCCTGCACTGTCTGTGATCGAAGAGAATCTTGATTTTTCGATCTTAACGGTAACTCCCTTTAATGGGTTTCCAAAAACATCTTGAACCGTACCTTCAATCCTTTTTCTCTGGCCGCAGCCAACGAGAAAGACTGCAAAAAGTAGTAAAAGTAGTAAAATTCTGACTCTCATTTCACCCTCCTTTCTAAATTTTTGTTAGGAGAAAATCGCTAAATTCAATGGTAAATCCTCCTATCTGTGCTTTCATGTTTTGCTCTTTTTCAGCTCATGTAAAATACCTTCTATGCTGTCTCTTATATCAAGTATGGCATGAAATACTTCGTTGATAGCCACTATGAAAGCACCTTGTCCAGCAATAAATAGGCCAATTATAAGGGAAAATACTCTAATTTCAGCGCTGTCTCCAGCTATAAGACCAATCAAAGCAGCCAATATTCCAATAATCATCAATATTAGACCTATCGCACTCAGCGACTTCCAAACAAGCTTTGCAATCTGGTTCATCTGCGCCCTCCTTTTTGCTGTTTGTTGGCCTACTTTTAAGTTTCACTTTAAAAGATCCTCAATATTCATTTGATGTAGATAAATCCAAGAAGATGAGGATCGTTTGTTTGAAACCACTTATATGTTTTCTTTCTAAAATTCACAGTTCTATAACAATTGTCAATTTTACGTCCCCAATTCCAGTGACTCACTTTAAAACTCCTTCCATCTTTCGAAACTTCTTCTACCCATGCTACATGTCCATAAGGATAAGCGTAACTAAATACCGCAATAGATCTAACCTTTGGTTTTTCACCTGTTCTATATCCATAAGCACGTGCTTTTTTTAGCCATGATATTGCATTTCCTCTCCAAGGGACTCGCACCTTTGTCCTTATATAATCCGTGCAATATCCTTTTCCATAATACTTCTTACATGGGTCCGCGCTTGAAACAGCATGCACCGAAATAGTATACACTACAAGATTGTTTGAAAAGTTACTCTCCGGATGATATCTATTAGGATTTACTATAGCTATTATGTAGTATCTCGCTGGGGGAACCTGAGGAATACGAATGGTAGGTACAACTGTTTTTGAGCGGTAGCGGTTTAGGTATTCCACTGGGTAATCTGGCTTCGAGCCATTACTTTCCCAAAGAAGTGTATCAGTGCGATCAAGTATCTTATCTCTTGACCAATAAAGTCTCGCCAGCACATATCTGCCATATCTTAGAGGACCACCAAACTTAAAAACAGCTACTGGAACAGCTACCTTTTGTCCAGGCGAATACATAGCTTTCCCTAATCCAGCAGCTATAGAGAGATCAGGCAAGTCTGCTCCTAAGCATGTTAACCTTAAAATGAATGAAACTGTGCAAAGCACAAAACCAATATATAATCCAAAATAGCATCTTCTTCGCACCTGTCAAACCTCCTTATATGGTTGATATTTACTTAGTTACATGAAGTGTATATACGGATACATTGTTTGCCTCATTGCTTTCCAGACAGCCTTCACCAGCATCTGCAACGCAGAGGATGGTGTAAGTCCCAGGGGACAGGTCAATATCCATTGTAAAAGAACAGTTATAATACCCTCTCTCTAAATTCATTTACATCGCTACTGTCCCATTTCCAACATGGACAAAGCACTCCAGGCCACCAAAGCTCATCACTGTCATCCCATACTTTGTCTTTTGATAGGTAAAGTCCTACCCAAACGTGTTCAATGTTATCACATTCCCCGCCACTGTTCTTTAAAGTAACTTTGAACACCACATTCTTCTGACCTGTTTTATAGGTCCAGCCCCCAAGCGTATCCAAAAAAGCAGTTAAATCAGGCCAGACTTTAGGTTTTCTAGACGGTGCTTTCACTTCTATCCTTCTCACGAACGTGTTGTTTGATTCATTGGCCTCGCGAATCTTATTTCTTGGATCTACGACTGCAATGATATAATATGTACCTGGCTCACTTGGCATATCTATTGTAGATGTATAGGTTCTTGATCCATATATATCGAGACACTTTGGGTGAAAATAAGCACGTTCATTCCAGAACCTTTGATCTTCTGCATCCCATACTCTGTCATCAGACCAATATAGAGATACGCAGGCATAGGTAGCGCCTGGATCAATCCATACATACATACCATGATGTGGTTCTTCTATGCATTCACTATCTGGAGCTGCCCACGATCCCCCAGTCTTTTTTACTGTGACCCGAATCTCCACATTCCTCTGCCCTATTTTATAAGTAGAACCTCCGGGTATATCAAAGGACACGGTGAGATCGGGAAGCATTTGTGAAACCTTCTTTTCTTTAGCCTCTTTAGAGGGGGTAGACTCCGGAGTCGCTGAAGGAGAGTTGGAGTTTTGTAACTCTTCACCCGCGGATTCCATCTCTCCCCCTCTTGATGGCTTACTTTCTTGAGGAGAGACAAGAGAAGTGAAGTCTCCATAGACATAGCCTACTCCTCCTCTCGTTCCCATTACCTTTACCCAGTTTCCCTTCCTTCCGAGAAGTCTCAGTCTTGTTCCTTTCTTGACCAACTCAACAGTGTCATAGAACGGGCCAGGGCCAGACTTTATCTCCACACTATCTTGGGGGCCTGTTAATTCAACCCATGCCTTTTGGGCTACAGATTCAGATATTCCTTTGGGTACCTCAGCTCCGATCCTGCCCAGCGCCTCGAGTATGGCCCTTTTCGTTTGTGGGTTTTTAACGATCTCATCCACTATTTTGCCCATCTTTCCCACAACATGACCGGACCCCTTGTTGATAACCTCTTGAAGGGTTTTACCACCGAGTTGTTCTATGGGGATATTGGTAAATATTGTGGTAGCGGCGGTGGTTAATGCATTTTCCTTTAAACGTGTCCATGCTAGTTCCTTCCCATAGATGCAGCTGTCAAGTATAAAGTCAGCTGCCAAGAAAAACCCGTCGATCACCACAGGTGGAACATAGGCAGACCCCATACCTTTCAGCGAAAATGTTGACACATTATACACGGTCCTGACCCTCACATCAGCTTTGTGGATATATCCCCTCCACACCTTTGCTGCGTCACTGAAAAGCTGATCAGAGTAGCAGAAGAACCTACGCCCAAGGTTTATATACTTTCTGGTGTGCTTTATATCGTTTTGTTTCAAGAAGAGATTGGCAAAATGGAGGCTCCGTATAGCCAGCTCATACTGGTCGAGTGCCTGGTAATATAGCTCATCATAATCCTTGTGACCTCCAAGAATTGATGTAATTTGAGAACCTATGCCGGATCCTGGGAGATACTCTGGTATCTGCTGATGTTCTTTAAGGAGTTTCGTAATTTCAGCCCTTAGTTCAAGCTGATCCACCGCAAAACTAATATTTGCAATTGCATCCACTGCTACGATTACTAACAGAGCAGCAAAGGCTCGCTTTAGGGATCTGTTTCTGAGTGCGCTTCCAATACCATTCATAATCACATGCCTCATTATTAATTACCACGACAAAAACTCCTCCCTTGACATCACCATATCTATTTTATTTATTTAAGCACCTGGCCACTGCATGATACTTCCATGTTTAAGAAGCGCCGGTCTTGAGAGCTTACTTGATCTTGAGGCATTATTGACGAGAGGCCTTTGCCAAGGTTAAGAATTCCAGAGGCAAGTTTGGCCGCCTTTTCACTGGGCATAAAAACAACAAAATCTACTGGAAAGTTTTCTCCTCTATGATTTACACCCATAGCTATCCCCTTGAACAAAAGGCCTTTTACTATTCCGCCTGCAAGATTTACCAGCCCTTCCATACCAATACCAAGCCAGATCGAGTCTAAGACCTCCTATGGTGCTGCCTATATCAACCGCAGCGCCTGCCGCATCAAGCACTCCCTGAGGCAAGAATACGGATGTTTATAGGTGCATCGCTATCAAGCTCGCTGACCAACCTTTTGTAAACAGGATGCCTATCCGAAGCTTCTCTATTCCCCTTTCTCACATCCAACACCCCGTGAATAGTCAAGTTTATCTGAATCCAAAGTAATTTTATATCAGCACCTCGTGAATAATCAAGTTTTGCACACACGCAAGGGGGGTCAGGTCTTGAATTGTGAATTTTACTTGTCATCCTCAACTCTTTTATCTCCTCTTGTTCAAAAAATCAAAATCTGACCCCAAAGA
>JAGGZA010000115.1 GCA_021162265.1 Candidatus Aerophobota bacterium
GTTAATATAATATTAGTAGTGAAGTTAGATCTTTAAGGGAAGAGCTAAAAATAGGGCCGGGAGAGGTGAGAAACTAAGAAAATAAATAGGTCCATTAGCTTGGGAAAGGAAGGCTTTCCAAGAAAGAAGGTGTTGAAAAATTATTTTCTCTTTTGGGAGCTTTCCACAGAAGAATGAACAATGTCTACGAGGAGGTAAGGATGTTACGCAAGTTAACAGTAGCATTGTTAGTTGTAGGCTTATGTTTAATGGAAGCAATCCCAGTATTAGGGCAGAAGGTATATTCCACCTTAGCTGAATACGAAAAACTTACTGGAAATAAAATAGAGAAGTTCAACGAGGCCCCTATGTTCAGAACAAAGGTTGCTGCAGGAGAGCTTCCTCCGGTAGAAGAAAGGCTTCCAGAAGAACCCTTAGTTGTCGAACCACAAAGCATTGGAAAATACGGAGGGACTCTGGTTTCCTCAATGACTTGGGCCAACTGCTGGAACATTCCAGGCAAGGCTAATCTGGAGCCCTGGCTTCGCAAGTCTGCGAGGCAGCCTCATGAAATTACTCCCAATCTGGCTAAGGACTGGAAATTAAGTAAAGATGCTAAGACTTTTACTCTCTACCTGCGGAAGGGCGTCAAGTGGTCAGATGGTTACCCATTCACTGCCGATGATATTCTATTCTGGTACAATGATTACTTGCTGAACAAGGAATTATGCCCCACTATTCCAGCAATTTGGAGGCAGGGAGGTGAGGTTGTGAAGGTAGAGAAGGTGGATGATTACACGGTGAGATTTAAATTCGCTGTTTCATGGCCTGGTGTAGTGGATGCATTTTCATATCCATTTTGGCTCTCAATCCAAGGTCCTACTGACGGATGTTATGTACCCGCTCATTATCTAAAAAAGTTCCACATAAAGTACAATCCTGATGCAGATAAGTTAGCCAAGGAAGAGGGTTTTGATCATTGGTATCAACTCTTTCAAAACAAAGCGACCTATGGTCGTGATTATGAAGCCGAGGGTCTACCCGTTCTGGGAGCCTGGGTTGTTAAAGTGATAGCACCAGACCATGTAACTCTTACCCGCAACCCTTACTACTGGAAAATAGATACAGAAGGTAATCAACTTCCCTACATTGACGAAGTAAAGGGAATTTTGGCAGACAACCCTGAAATGAGAACAGCCCAGATACTTTCTGGCCAAGTCGACGTTTTCGGAGAGTACGGTACAGTTGAGATCAAGCAACTCCCCGTAGTTAAAAAAAATGCCGAGAAGAATAACTATGAGATTTACCTACCCTCATGGTCTTCTATGGGAGGGTTCCCTCTAGAGATAACAATCCTTCCGAATCATACTGTTGAGGATCCGTTTATAAGAAAGCTTTTTAATGATGTTAGGTTCAAAAAAGCTTTATCCTTAGCGATTAATCGGGAGGAGGTTAATGAATATATTTTTCTTGGCACAGCAAAACCGAGACAGATAGGACCAGCACCTACCTCCATTTATTATGATGAAAAAGTTGCCAAAGCTTATACTCAATACGATCCCGAAAAGGCCAAGGCGCTCCTCGACGAGATTGGTCTAAAAAGGGACAAGGAGGGTTATATCCTGCGCCCTGACGGTAAACGATTAATCTTGGTGATGGAGATAGCGCCGACTTTTAAAACCCACCTATCATTTGCGGAGTTAGCTAAGGAGTATTGGGATAAAATTGGTATAAAACTGGTTATCCACCAGGGTGGTGGAGGTTCGATGTGGGAGCTATTTGGTGCAAATAAGTCGCAGCTTTCGCTATGGGTGTTCGATTTCTCTGATGAGGAGGCAATGATACTGCCACCGTGGTGGGGCACATGTTATTTTTGGGCTCGAGAGTGGAATTTGTGGCTTTCAACTGATGGAAAAAGTGGCACTGAACCTCCAGCAGAGGTCAAAGAATTTGCAAATATCTGGAAGAGAATTCCTTATGTAGTCGACGAGAAGGAAAGAATTAAGATGGGTAAAAGGGCCTTTGAAATGGCCGTTGAGAATCTATGGATGATCGGTGTTGTAGGTGATACAAAGCTCATTTGCGGATACCGCGCATCGCTCAAGAACACCAATAAAGTTCGTCGGCTGTGTGAATGGAAAGCCTTTCAGTGGTTCTTCGAGAAATAAGTTGAATATGTTGGGTTGCATTGCAGATGTGGATAGAGGTGGCTTTTCTCATTGATTCTCGAATAATAAACCCTAGGGGATGGAGTTATATTATGAATCCGTCCCCTGGGGAAAAATAATTGAATTTTACTGAGGCTATAAGATGTTATCCTACATTATACGTCGATTCATTTATATGATTTTCCTATTGTTGACGGTATCAGTAGTCTCCTTTATCATCATCCAACTTCCTCCAGGCGATTGGTTGACAACCTACATAGCGCAGTTGCAAGCCTCCGGTACACAGGTTGATCAAGCAATAATCGATTCATTAAAACAACAGTATGGTCTAGATTTACCACTGTCTCAGCAGTATTTTAAGTGGATTTGGAATATGATTCATGGAAATTTTGGATTCTCCTTCACCTTGAACAAGCCAGTAAGCACTCTTTTAGCTGAGCGACTTCCCTTGACAATAACGATTTCTCTTTTTACCGCTATTTTCATCTATACAGTAGCCATACCCATAGGAATTTATTCAGCTATCCATCAATATTCCCTTGCTGATTATTCCCTCACGGTTGTTGGTTATATTGGGTTGGCTATACCTAACTTCCTCTTGGCTTTGATATTAATGCTTATGTTTTACCAATATTTCGGGGTTAATATAGGTGGTCTTTTCTCACCTCAATACTTAGATGCACCTTGGAGCATAGCCAAGTTTATCGATATGCTAAAGCACCTTCCTGCGCCGATAATTGTTGCCGGTACAGCTGGTACTGCTGGACTCATTCGTGTTATGCGAGGTTGTCTGTTGGATGAGCTTCAAAAACAGTATGTGATTACAGCTCGGGCTAAAGGACTTACAGAGAGAACTCTCTTATTCAAATATCCAGTGAGAGTGGCCGTCAATCCTATAATTAGCACTATAGGGTGGGTACTTCCCTCGCTTGTTTCTGGTCAAACTATTACCGAAATAGTGCTTGGTCTACCTACTGTAGGACCTCTTCTTGTGCAGTCATTGATGCGTCAAGATATGTATCTAGCAGGAGATATTGTTATGATCTTAGGTTTTTTAACCGTGATAGGAACTTTTATTTCTGATCTTCTATTGGTTTGGATAGATCCCCGCATTAGGTATGAGAAGAAAGGAGTCTAAAGATATGGAAGGTCAAAAAGAGACTAGTGCGGAGGAAAAATATTATATAGCCTCTCAATGGCAACTTATGTGGCGGAAGTTCATAAAGAACAAGTTAGCCATCGTCGGCGGGGCTATTTTAGCTATTTTTTACTTTATAGCAATATTCTGTGAATTTTTCTCTACGTATGATCCATATAAACGTACAAAAAACATGTATTGCCCACCGCAAAGAATTCATTTTTTTGATGTTAAAGAAGGGTTTCACCTTTCTCCATTTGTCTTTGGCATAAAAAAAGAACTTGATATAGAAAGCCTTAAAATGACATATACTGAGGATAAGACTAACAAATATCCCATCCATTTTTTTGTTCATGGGGATAAGTATAAACTATGGAATCTGTTTGAGGCAGACATTCACCTTTTGGGAGTTGAAAAACCAGGAGTGTTATTTTTATTTGGGACGGATGAATTGGGAAGGGACCTTTTCTCGCGTAACCTTTATGCCTCACGCATTTCCTTATCTATAGGATTGGTGGGAGTAGCTCTTAGTTTTGTCTTGGGATGCATACTGGGAGGAATTTCTGGATATTTTGGAGGAGCCACCGATATGGTTATACAAAGAATCATAGAGTTTTTACTTTCTATTCCCACCATCCCCCTCTGGATGGCTTTAAGCGCTGCCCTACCACGTGAGTGGTCCTCAATTAAAGTCTACTTTGGCATTACTATTATTCTTTCCCTTATAGGCTGGTGTAGCTTAGCCCGGGTGGTAAGAGGAAAGCTTATAAGCCTACGAGAGCAGGATTTTACTATGGCAGCTAAGGTTGCCGGAGCAACTGATCTCAGGATAATAGTAAGGCACCTTATTCCTTCTTTTTTTAGTTATCTTATAGTGAGTTTAACCTTGTCTGTACCTAGTATGATTTTAGGGGAGACCTCCTTAAGTTTTCTTGGCTTAGGAATTCGTCCTCCAGCAATTAGTTGGGGCACTTTATTGCAAGATGCACAGAGGGTGGAGGTAGTTGTCCTTTATCCTTGGATTTTAATCCCTGGTCTTTTCGTCATTCTCACTGTCTTATCTTTCAATTTTGTAGGAGATAGTCTTCGTGATGCGGCTGATCCGTATAAATAAAGCTCTCTCACCTTCTTTTGGCCTTGCCCGGGCCTATGCGGAGAATAGACTCAGGCCCTCCTCATTTGATTATGTCCTATAATTTCTGTAAAAAGACTCTTCCTTGACAAAGGGGCCACTATTCCTCCAAGATAAGGATGAAGTTAAAACCTTATCAAAAA
>JAGGZA010000048.1 GCA_021162265.1 Candidatus Aerophobota bacterium
CCTGAAACGTTAGCCGAAAACAGGGGCAAAAGTGGTTCCGCCCCAAAGGCGCAGGTCCGGAGGGACTCCAGAGTAAGGTATAAATGCCGCTTCTATTGTTCTGCAGAACACACTTGGACTGGTTTGTGGTAGTAGATAGGGTAGATAGGGTGGAGTGGCCTTGTCTAGAGAGGACCGTAATGGCAGGCGTTAACGCGATAGCTCCGGCTAATATGGCACTAGCAGGCTATGATAAAGTCATTCCGCTAGAGGAAACATTATCGGCTATGAGAGAGGTAGGAGACTTAATGCATTCTAAGCTACGTTGTACTGGCCTTGGAGGGTTATCAGTAACACCAATCTCAAAGAAAATTTACGACGAGCTGAAACAAAATAAAACAAAAGTTATAATCTATAAAAAGCAAAACATCCTTGGGGTGGTGTCCTATGAGTGAAAATATTGTTTCAGCTCCGGGCTGTTCCGCCGAGAAACAAATAGAAAAAAAGATAGAAAAGGAGTTAAAAAGGCGTAAATCTTCCATAAAATCTATAAATGAAAGAGTTGCAAAGCTCAGGAAAGAAAGCGTTGAGACAGAAGTTAAGATATCTTCTGAGAGAGCCAAGCTGATAACAGAGTTTTACAAGAGCGATCTTCCGAAAGGCAAATCAATTCCCGTCCAAAGGGCACTAGCATTTAGATACCTCCTTGAACACTGCAGCTTACCAATCGAAGATGGCCAGCTTATTGTGGGATTGAGAGGAACGGGCGTAAAAGAAGTCCCCTCTTATCCAGAGATATGCGTGCACAGTATGGCGGATTTAGAAATTCTCAATTCAAGAAAGAACATGCCTTACAAGGTTGACGAAGATACTAAAGAGCTGTATAAAGATAAGATAATTCCCTTCTGGAAAGGCAGGGCAATGAGAGACATTCTGTTTGAAAACCTTCCACAAGAATGGATTGATGCATATGAAGCCGGAATATTTACGGAGTTCATGGAACAAAGAGCTCCAGGACATACTGCTGGAGGAGAAAGAATATTCAAAATGGGGATATTAGATATAAAGGAAGAAATCAAGAGAAAAATGGGAGAACTCGACTCAAGTGATCCAGAATACTACGAAAAGATGGAAGAACTTAAAGCTATGGATATTGTGGCCGATGCAATCCTAATTTACGCTAAACGTTATGCTGAAGAACTTGAAAAAATGGCTGAGGCTGAGGAAGAGAAAGATCCAAAAAGAAAAGAAGAACTTAAGCAAATGGCCGAAATTTGCCGTTGGGTTCCTGCACATGCCCCAAGAACATTTTGGGAGGCTTTACAGCATTATTGGTTCATCCATGTTGGAGTGACGTATGAAACGAACCCATGGGATTCCTTTAACCCTGGACGTATAGACCAACATTTATACCCCTTCTACAAGAAAGGCATTGAAGAAGGAAGACTTACAAGAGAAAAAGCTAAGGAGCTTTTGCAGTGTTTCTGGCTTAAGTTTAACAATCAGCCTGCAGTCCCAAAAGTAGGTGTGACGGGTGAGGAAAGCTTCACTTATAACGACTTCTCAAAGCTTAACATTGGAGGATTAACGAAGGACGGCTCCGATGGTGTCAACGAGGTCTCCTACCTAATCTTAGAAGTTCTCAGTGAGATGAGAACTCTGCAACCAAATACTGCAGTGCAAATAAGCAACAAAACCCCGGATAGATTCTTAATAGAGGCTTTGAAGGTTGTGGGGCCGGGATTCGGTGAACCACCATTCTTCAACTTTGATGGGGTCATAGTGAAGATGCTCAGACAAGGAAAAACACTAGAGGATGCGAGAACCTCTGGATGTAGCGGATGTGTAGAGACAGGAGCATTTGGAAAAGAGGCTTACATATTAACGGGTTACTTCAACCTTCCAAAGATTTTAGAGATAACGCTTAACAACGGAGTTGATCCAAGAACTGGAAAGAAAATAGGAATAGAAACCGGCGATCCAAGGAACTTTAAGAGCTTTGATGAACTTTGGGATGCGTACATAAAGCAAGTCAAGCACTTCATGGACATTAAAATGAAAGGGAACGATATAGTTGAAGCACTCTATGCAAAGTACTTACCAGTCCCGTTCTTGTCTTTGTGGATAGAGGACTGTGTGAAAAACGCTAAGGATTACAACGGCGGTGGGGCAAGATATGATACTCAGTACATTCATCTGGTGGGGCTTGGAACAATAGCAGACTGCTTGGCAGCGATTAAATACCACGTCTTTGACAAGAAAACCTTCACAATGAGTCAGTTGCTGGAAGCTCTTAAGAATAACTTTGAAGGCTATGAGATGATGTGGGAGATCCTTAGGAATCCTGACAAAACCCCTAAGTTCGGAAATAATGATGACTATGTAGATGAAATTGCCAAGAGAGTAGTTGACACTGTAGTTGAGATTATTGAAAGTTATCCTCCAACCTCAGTAAGAAAAGCCTCTAGAAGAGCATATTTCTTCCCAACAACGTGCCATGTTTACTTTGGAAAGGTTACAGGAGCAACCCCTGATGGAAGAAAAGCCGGCTTCCCACTTTCGGATGGTGTTTCTCCAGTTCAGGGGATGGATAGAAAAGGCATTGCTGCAGTATTTAGAAGTGTTGCGAAGTGTGATTGGGATGAAACGGGTGGAGCTTTGCTGAATCAAAAGCTAACCCCAGACTTATTTGACAATGAAGAAAACATCAAGAAGCTTGCCCAGCTTATAAGGACGTTCTTCAGACTTGGAGGACACCACGTCCAGTTCAACGTTATAAGTGCAGAACTCTTGAGAGAAGCCCAGAGGAGACCTCAAGACTTCCAGGATTTAATGGTTAGGGTAGCCGGTTACAGCGACTACTTCGTTAATCTGCCAAAAGGCCTCCAAGATGAAATAATCGCTAGAACTGAGCAAAAGATCTTTTAACTTTTTAGGTGATTAAGGAATGTTTGTTTGGGTTAGGGGGCGTTAAATTGGTAAAGGGTGTTATATTCGACATAAAGCGTTATGCAATTCATGATGGTCCTGGAATAAGAACAACAGTATTTATGAAGGGTTGCCCACTAAACTGCTGGTGGTGTCACAATCCAGAAGGGATTTCACCAAAACCAGAGTTAATGTACTTTGAGTTCAAATGCATTCACTGCCATACTTGCGTTAAAGTCTGCCCCTTAAACGCCATCAACTTTGATGAAAACGAAGTTCAACACATAGATAGAGAAAAATGCAACGGGTGCGGCATTTGTGCTGAATTTTGCCCCACAAGTGCATTGAAACTTGTGGGGCGGGTTATCACTCTTGAAGAACTCACAACAGAAGTTGAAAAAGATATTAAGCTATACGATGATTCTGGTGGTGGAGTTACTTTCTCAGGAGGAGAACCTTTAGTCCAACCTCAATTCTTGAAAGAAGCGTTAAAAGCATGTAAAGAGCGTTATATCCACACAGCATTAGATACTTCAGGGTATGCACCTAGAGAAATCTTAAAATCAATTATGCCTTATGTGGATCTTTTCTTATATGATCTAAAGCTGGCAGATGAGAGAGAGCATGAAAAATACACTGGAGTCTCCAATAAGCTCATTAAGGAAAACCTGAAGTTCACGATTGAAAATGGAAGGGCTAAGGATATAATCTTACGTTTCCCTGTGATTCCCGGGATCACAGATACAGAATGGAACGTCAAGGGATGGGTTAAGTTTTTGTCCAATCTAAGAGGGCTCCAAGAGATAGACCTACTACCCTTCCATGACGTGGGTGAGAAATTCCACCGCTTGGATAAGGAGTACAAAATGGAAGTCCACCATGCGCCCTCAGAAGAGACTTTGAAGTGGATTAAAGAGGAATTTGAAGGCATAGGATTAGAGGTCAAAATAGGTGGTTAACCATCACGTGTATATTTTTTTAACTATGTCAGCTAGGAGGTGGTTGAATGAGTTGGAGAATTGGAATAGACATTGGAGGAGCCTTTACGGATTTATATGCCGTAGACCCAGAAACTGGTGAGAGCGCTTGGGTCAAAGTTGAATCAACACCACCAAATTTTGAACAGGGGGTTCTCCAAGGAATTGAAGAACTAGAAAAGCAAGGAGTCTATGTCAAGGATGCAAGCTACATTATTCATGGGCAAACTGTAGTTATAAATACTATTATCACGAGGGGCGGAGCAAATGTTGGGTTTATAACAACAGCTGGATATGATATTCTGGAAATACAAAGAGCTAACAGAAGAGACATTTTTAATTTAAAATACGGAAAACCAAGACCTTTTGTCAGTAGATATATGACTGAGTGGATAAATGAGCGTATAGACTCCGACGGGAGTGTATACAAGCCACTAAATGAAGAAGAAGTTAGAGAAGCCACTAAATCACTTCTCAAAAAGGGTGCTGAATCCTTTGCAATTGGATTTATAAACAGTTATCAAAATCCTGCCCACGAAATAAAAGCAAAGGAAATAGTTGAGCGAGCACTTAAGGAAAATGGTATCGAAACACCCTTTGTCACAATTTCAAGTGATCTAAGTCGTGAATGGAGGGAATACGAGCGGTTTAACACCGCAGTTTTAAATGCCTATGTCCAACCTATCTTCGTGAGGTATATTGAAAAACTCGAAGAAGCTCTCAAAGAAAAGGGATTCAAGGGAGCCTTTTTACTAACTCTTGCTGCTGGGGGAATGGCAACATCAGATTATGCGAAGCAATTTCCAATTACTACAGTGGAGGGTGGTCCAATAGCTGGAATTATGGGTGGGATAATTTTGGGTCGTTTCCTAGGCGAAAACAATGTTAATGTTATTGTGATTGATGGCGGAAGCACAACAACAAAAGCTGGGTTGGCCAAAGATTTAACCCCACAAATACGCACTGAATACTGGATTGAGCAGGACGAATGGAATGCTGGATATCCAACTAGAGTTCCAGTTATGAGTATCCATGAAATTGGTACTGGTGGGACAAGTATAGTATGGGTTGATGAGGCTGGCAATCTTCAAGTTGGGCCAAAAGCTGCGGGTGCAAGACCTGGGCCTGCGTGTTATGGAATGGGAGGTGATAAACCAACGTTAACGGATGCATATGTAGTAGCAGGTTACTTAAATCCGGAGTACTTGCTTGGTGGTAAGCTTAAGATCTATAAAAAGCTGGCTGAAAAAGCGCTCAAAGACATTGCAAAGCAATTAAGCCTTGATATTAAAGATGTTGCTTATGGGGCTATTAAAGTTGCAAATGACAACTCATCAAATCTCATAAGATTAATTTCAATAAGGAAAGGATTTGATCCAAGAGATTTTACATTAATTGCTCATGGTGGTTCTGGACCAATGTTTGCCCCGTTTATTGCTGAAGAGCTTGGAATACCCAAGATTATAGTTCCTGCAATTCCTAGTGGTGTCTTCAATGCTTGGGGAATGATAGGGTTAGACGTTAGACATGAATTAGTTTGGACAAGTATTGCCCCAATTGAGGAAACAGAGGAGTTCTTAAAATTTGTAAATTCTGCATTTGAGGAGCTTGAAAATAAGATTAAAAATACATTTGAGAACGAAGGCTTCGATTTGGCCACTATTGAAATACAAAGGTATTTGGATATGAGGTATGAAGGGCAAGCGCATACACTTAAGATTCCATGTCCAAATGGAAACCTCGGAATAAAAGAGATAAAGGAAGTAGAAAATGCATTCCATGAGGCACATTTCAAAGAGTTTGGCTTCAACTTGCTGGATAACAAAATAGAGATTGTTAACTTCCATATAGTGGGTTTGCATAGAGTTAAACATCCAAAGATTGAGAGGCAAACGAGGCCTGGTTCGCTCAGAGATGCTCTTTTAGGTGAGAGAGAAATCTACACCGGGGTCGAGGAAGCTCTAGTGCCAGTATACAAGAAGGAGAGGCTCCCAGCCAATGTAACGATTGAAGGACCGTGTATCATTGAGGACGATACGTCGACGGTAATCGTTACTAAGAACTTCAAAGCAAAACACGATGAATATGGAAATCTAATAATAGTGAGGAGGTGATAAATATGAGTAATATCATTTTTTTCACTAGAAAAATTATGGGAAGAGGCTATTAGAAATTCTAAAAGTCGAAAATGTTGTAGAAGTAGGAGTTTTGCTCGTAGAGCCATATACCAGACTACCAGAAAAAGGGTTTAGTGTTCGCGAAAATTCTCATGAATTTGTTTATGTAATCGAGGGGGGAAGTTGTTATTGGGACAGATGAAGGTGAAAAGGAAGCAAAAGCAGGCGAATTCTCCCATAATGAATTGGGGACTCCTCATTATGCCCTTAATAAATCATCGAAGCCTGCAAAAATTCTTTGGTTTGTAATTCCCCCCTCTAGGAGGTGGTGGAAATGAAAAAGGATGTCATCTCCATTAGAATCATTAAAAATGCGTTAGATAACATAGCCAAAGAGATGTTTTGGGCAACAGTAAGAACTGCAAAGAGTAGTATCATCTACGAAACTTATGACTTTGGACCAGGACTTACAGATGCTACTGGAAGGTTAATTTCAATCGGAACTGGCGTGCCAGTGTTTCATGGAATCATACCCCTTATCGCGAAAACTGTCCTAGAAGACGTAGAAAAAGAAGGTCTAGATATGAGTCCAGGAGATATTTTTGTGCTAAATGACCCGTATAGGATTAGCACTCATCTAAATGACATAGCATTAGCAATGCCAATTTTTTACAAAGACGAACTTATTGGAATGGCAGCAATAAGAGGACACGTTAACGATGTAGGAGGTATGAACCCTGGAAGCTGGGGTCCTAACGCAACTGAGATATATCAAGAGGGATTGATAATTCCCACATGTCACTTCTATAAAGAAGGTAAATTAAACAAAGAAGTTGTAAGGATAATATTAAGTAACACTAGAATTCCTGACTATGTATATGGAGACCTAGAAGCTTTAGCTTCCGCATTAAGATATGCTTATAGAAGAATAAATGAATTATGCGATAAATACGGAGCTGAACTTGTTCGCGAGGCTATGGAGGATAGAATAAATGACGGCAAGATCATGGCCAAAAATAGACTAAAAGACTTACCAAAGGGAGAATTTTTTGCTGAAGAGAGAATAGAAAAATATGAAGGAATGGAAGAAGATCTTAGAATAACTGTAAAGGTCAAGATTACAAACAAAAAGTTTATAGCAGATTTCACGGATAACCCGCCCCAGGTGGAGGCTCCAATTAACACGACTTTTGCAGGAGCATACACTGCAGCTGCAAATGCATTTATTGCGGCTACAGATCCTCATGCACCAGTTAATCATGGTTACCTAGAACCGATAGAGGTCATAGCACCAGAAGGTACATTGTTTAATGCTCTTCCTCCTGCTCCAGTAAGTTGTTACTGGGAAACTTTATTTTACGCAGTAGATCTAATTTGGAAAGCTTTGGCTCCCCACTTGCCTGAGAGATTTACAGCTGGACACTATCTCTCAGTGGTAAGTGAAACCCTTAGTATGGTTGATCTAAGAGATGGAAAGTACAAAATCTTATGTGAACCAAATCCTGGAGGTTGGGGAGCCGGAATTGACAAGGATGGCGAATCATGTTTAGTCTCAGTAGCAGATGGTGAAACATACTGTCATCCCGTGGAAGTTCTTGAAAGGGAATATCCAATTAGAGTTGAATGTATGAGATTAAATCTTGAGGATGGAGTAGGACACGGAAGATTCAGAGGTGGCTTTGGGATGAGGAAGGATTACAGAATACTCGCTGATGAAGCAACTTTAGTGTGTTCGATTAACAGAATTAGGTATCCACCGTGGGGAGTTGATGGTGGTGAAGATGGTTCGTGTAATCACATAGTGGTAATAAGAAAGGACAAAGTTATCTTTGATGGTGGTAGAGCGTTCAATTTCAAATTAAAGAAAGGGGATATTGTCAGTATTAGAAGTGGTGGAGGAGCAGGATGGGGATCTACATTAGAACGTGACCCTAACTTAGTACTAGAAGATTACAAGAGCGGTTTAATAACTCTGGAACTAGCAAGAGAAAAGTACGGTATACTTATAGATCCCGAGAAGCTCGTAGTAGACATGGAAGCTACGAAGACACTTAGAGAAAAAAGTTCAAAGAGAAAAAACTGCTACGGGGGAATAAAGATGCCTCACAAAGATACCTTTTTCAAAAGGAACTTTGAGAGATTCTATGAGAAAATACAAGGAGAATACAAGGGAGCTTTGATTTCTCCCGGCCCCAATTTTTATTATTTGACTGGTCTAAACCCAGCAAGTACACTTGAAAGACTATTCCTCTTAATTGTGCCTGTCGGAAGCGAGCCGGTAATTTTGGCTCCTAAGTTGTATGAAAATGAACTAAAAACCTCATGGATAGAGAACATAATGCTTTGGGAAGACAAAGATAACCCATATCTCATTTTAAAAGAAATTTTGGACTCAACAGGGTTGAGTGATAAACCACGCTGTTGTAATCGATTACCTCCCCTTGCAAGAGAAAAGAAATTGTTAATTGAAGATACTATGCCGCTCTCGTTCTTTTACAAACTGAAGCAAGCATTACGCGAACTAGATTTTGAACCATTGAGTAAAGTAGTTTCAGAATTGAGAGTAGTCAAGAGTAAAATAGAGACAGAATTTCTCAAAAAAGCGGCAAAGTTGGCTGATGAAGCATTTGAAAAACTTCTTGAAGAGGAGCTAGAAGGTAAGACCGAAAGAGAAATTGAGGCTCGAATAGAGTACATTCTCAAAACTCTTGGGGCAGAAGATATAGCGTTTAAGCCTTCAGTAGCTTCGGGTCCAAATAGTGCAAATCCTCATCACGCATCAAGTGAGAGAGTCATCAAAAAAGGAGACTTAGTTGTTATTGATTACGGAGCAAAGCATGGGGGTTACTGCTCAGATATCACTAGGACATTAGCAATTGGAAAAGTGCCAGAAGAAGCCAAAAAGGCTTATGAAACTGTAAAAGAGGCTCAACAGGAGGGTATTGACATGGTCAAAGAAGGAGCAATTGCAAAAGACATTGACCTAGCTGTTAGGGACATTATAGAACGACATGGATATGGAAAATACTTCATCCATAGAACGGGACATGGATTAGGACTAGAAGTGCATGAAGAGCCGTATATCTCCTCCAATAGTGAAACTGTTTTAAAAGAAGGTATGGTGTTCACAATAGAGCCTGGGGTCTACATTCCTGGTAAATTTGGTATAAGAATTGAGGATGACATAGCTGTGATAAATAAGAGGGGAGTGACACTAACAAATGCCGAAAAGGAATTACTTGTGTTATAACGCGAATTTGGCTAACTTATTTTATGTTAAGAGGTGGTAAGATTGGGGGTGTTAGAGAAAATAAAAATAAACTACTGGAAGAGAGTGAGAGAAAAGACGTGGACCTGCGCCTTTGGGGCGGAACCACTTTTGCCCCTGTTTTCGGCTAACGTTTCAGGTATAAACCTTCCATAAGATACTCCATAGGCGATCGGTAGTCAAGTCGCGAGGGGCTTGTCTTGCAAAGGAGGTTGGGCAAACTCGATGGAGGGATGGTTCGCCGTGAGCTTAGCTTGCGGAAGGCATTTGAGGTCTGTTTGGAACTGGCCCAAGCCCACTATGGGGATCAAAGGC
>JAGGZA010000045.1 GCA_021162265.1 Candidatus Aerophobota bacterium
CATTTTTTATCATTTTTTTAATTTTTAATTACCTTTTGGTTTTAAAATAATATTTATTTTATATATTGTGTCAAATTATCAAGGGAAAATAGCAAAAAATTTATTTTACGGCAGGCTTTTTAGTCTGTGCTTCTATTACAAACGAGTCCTGAAAAAATTTATTCTTCAGCAACACTTGGTAGTGTTATTCCTCCTGAAGGCATTACAAGAAAACCTGCATCTTTTCCGTATTCCTCAAGAGTCATTGATATAGCCTCCTCTACAGATTTTGCCGGGGTAAAAAATAGCTTTTTTACTGTATCAGGGGAAAGAGAGGAAACCATTA
Source organism: Candidatus Aerophobota bacterium (assembly GCA_021162265.1). GTDB lineage: Bacteria > Aerophobota > Aerophobia > Aerophobales > B3-G15 > CBFDTW01. Next base: position 326 of record JAGGZA010000045.1, read on the forward strand.
TCACCTTTGCCTTCTCAAGCAGCATACCAATAGCAGCAGCTTTATGACCACCTAATACAAATTCTTCTTTTAACCTTTTTACGGGATCGCGAAAGGAGGTAGCCTGAAGCATCCACTCCTCAAAGATTTTATCACCAAAACCTTCTTTGCACTCTGCTACTAAAATTATTGTCCCTCCATCCTTTACAGCATACTTTGCGTTATCCAGCGCCTTTTGAGCCTGATATACATTTATATCCTTTGGATATCCCCCACAGCTTACAATTACCACATCAGCTTTTTCCTTTATTTTTACTTTAAAGCTCCTATCGGCAAATTCACATCCTTTGCGATGAGCAGCAAACTTATCCCCTGCAACTGCTGCTATAATTTTCTTCTGGGCATTGAGGACTACATTAAGTATAAAATCTACCCCTATTTTTTCTCCTACCTCTTCAATTGCTTCCCTTGTAGGATTTCCTTTAATCTTTCCTGCAACAGACCCTGGTGAAAGCATAAGTTTGTGAGTTGCCGATACTGAAGTTTTAGAGGACACACCGGGCATTACCGATTTTAATCCACCTGTATATCCTGCAAAATAATGAGGTTCAATGTTACCAAGGCATATCCTTATATCTGCCTCTGCCACCTGGTCAAATATTTCAACGGGCAGTCCACTTTTAGTTTTCCCAATACTGACACATCTTTCTTTATCGTGGTCTATACATCTGTAATTGTGGTAAATTTTTTCTCCTACGAGATTTTTCATCTCCAGGGGTGTGTGTTTTCTATGAATACCAAGGGCAAAAACTATGGTTATGTTTTTGTTTTCCACTCCCGCCTCCTTGAGTTGGTTAAGGAGAGGAGGAAGCATTTTATAAGAGGGGGTTGGTCTTGTCACGTCACTTGTTATAACAGCAATTTTGCTTTTTGGATAAACTATCTCGGAAAGAAGAGGAGATTCAATCGGATTTTTTAGAGCATCCTGAATAAGAGATTCTTCGTCACTGGCAGGGGAAACTTTCCGGGGGGAAATAGTTTCCATCAGGTTTTTCTCATTTATGCTGAATTTAATCTCACCCTTCCCATAGCGAAGAGTATATTCTCTTTTTTTCATTTTTTATTTCCTGTTTTTATCTTTCGTTAGGTTTTCTCCCGAGAAGCTCAAAAACTTTTCTTTCTGCCTCAATCATAGGATGATTTAATCCCAGAGACCACAGACGATTGAGAACTATTTTACCACTTTTTTGCTCCAGAGTCCACTCTCTGGAAAAGTTTCCTGATTCAATATCCTTCATCATATCCTGAAAGATCTTTTTTATTCTGCTACTTGCTATTTTGGGACCTCTTGTTAGTTGTCCGTATTGACTTGTGGGGGAATGGAGCTTAAGTTGTGCCCATATTCCTTTTTCAGCGGCAATTTTGAAGGTTTCAGCATCTTCTCCTGAAGCGTAGAGTTCCAGAACAGCTACCTCAGGCGAACATCCTGCTTCAACCATCACTTCAAAAGCGAGTCTTCTCATGAAGATAAGGCAGGCTCCTCTTATCTGCTCGCCTAAAAGGTCTGTTTTTGTCTCTTCTTCAAAACTTGACTCTATTGCACCTGCCCTTGTTGAACCTATTGCCTTTGCCAGAGCAAGAACCGTGTCCTTTGCTCTTTTAGAGAAGTCCTGTCCCACTCCTATGAGACTGGGAGAACCTTTTCCCTGAACATAAAGGTCTCTTACAGCACTTCCTATCATTCTGGGGGCAAGAAGAACAAGATCAACGAACTCTGGAAATTTGAGGTATCCATAGTATATGTTATATCCGCTTGCAAAGACAAGGACATCTTTTTCCTTTAACCCGGGGTATATCTCTCTTTCAAATATTTCTGGAGCGACTTCATCTGGAAGCAAAACAAAAATAATTTGAGCCTTTTCTGCTGCCTCAGAAATATCCATCACTTCAAATCCATCTTCTTTAGCCTGCTGCCAGGATATATCCTTAATACTTCCCACAATTACCTTTAGTCCACTATCTCTCATATTAAGAGCCTGGGAACGTCCCTGGTTTCCATAACCAACAACTGCTATTAGCCTGTTTTTTACCACTTCCAGATTTGCGTCTTCATCTTTGTATATCTTTGCCATGATATTCCTCCGTTAAATTATTCAAATGAAAATCCCTCTTGGGAATGGTACCAGAAGAATCTTGTGGAATATGAACCAGAAGAGCAGAGTTATAAAAACTACCGCACCAACTATAAAGAGAACCGAGGGTACATCTCTCTGTTTGCTAAGAGCAAGACTCAAGATTATAAAGTAAATTATACTGGCTGTAAGGAATCCAAGAATGGGTATGGTCCATATCCAGATAATCATTATTACAATTCCCAGGATGATTCTTTTTTTATTTTCTTCTTTTGAAGTTTCCTTGAGTTCGGGGGAAAGCCAGCTTTTTATTAAAAGTCCAACAGAAAGAGCTGTAAGGATAATAAGGATAACCTGGGGAAAGAGGATCCCATATTGAGTGAAAGTCCTTCCAATTATCTGACTTGCAAATACTCCAACAATTACCAGCATAATAAGGGAACTTATTTTATCGGTATTTATAGTAGTATCAGTTTTTTTCACCTTAATCCCCCTTCTTCTTTTTTCAACCTTCGAGCCTTAGCCAGATTCTCCCTGATTTCTCCTATCTTAGGGGATACAAATGGCCAGGAAGCAGATAAGATACAGAGAATTATGAGAAGGACAGAAATGGGGTTTACAAAAAAGATTGTCCAGGGAACAGCCCAGGCTTTTCCTATTAAGAG